>NZ_JBFXHJ010000028.1:0-19287 GCF_050177135.1 Methanomethylovorans sp. | reverse complement strand
TGCAAAGCTGAATGCATATATAGTACATCATGAGGAATGTGGCAAATATGGATCATACAAAAGATTATATCAGTGATTTTTTCGGATTCATGAAAAAGGCGACAACATCCGTTCAGACGGTGGATGCCATAAGAGAACGTCTGGAAGCTGCAGGCTTCATGGAACTGGAAATGAGTGAGCCATGGACGTTGAATGCGTCGGGGAAATACTATATTACTCCATATCCTTCCATGTTGATGGCCTTTACTGTCGGAAGCGATCAATTTCCGGAAAAAAGTGTGAAAATTATCGCTGCTCACACGGATAGTCCCGGATTCAGGATCAAGCCTAATCCTGAGGTGAACATTGAAGGAATGCTGACACTGAATGTGGAACGTTATGGTGGACCAATTCTGAACACATGGTTCGATCGTCCCCTATCCATTGCCGGAAGAATTGCGGTGAGGTCCGATGCGGTTCTGAGGCCTAAAGTGATCCATCTGGATCTCCAAAGACCCATACTTATTATCCCTAACCTGGCCATCCATATGAACCGCGATGTCAATAAAGGCGTGGAGATCAAGGTCCAAAAAGAAATGCAGCCTCTTTTGACCCAGTTGCTCGAAGATGAAATTAAAGATAACCATCTTCTGGAGCTGGTTGCGAAGGAGGCTGGAGTCCGGCGTGAGGATATTCTGGACATGGACCTGAACGTCTATTGTTATGAAGAAGGTATGTTGGTGGGCTCAAAAGAGGAATTCATCTCCTGTCCGAGGATCGACGATCTGTCCATGGTATACGCTGCTATGGAAGCTCTTGTAGGGTCGGAACATAAGGACGGGATCAACATGGTTGCATTCATGGACAATGAGGAAATAGGTTCTATGACCAGGCAAGGTGCCGATTCCGTGATGCTGAGCAATGTTCTGGAAAGGATCCGTATGGGAACGGCAGGAAGGGAAAAACAAGCCATCCGGCAGGCAATGAACTTCTTTGTGATTTCAGCCGACTGTGCCCATGGGTTACATCCCAATTACAGTGAAAAGAGCGATATCACCAACAAGCCTGTTATGAACAAAGGGATCGCTATCAAGATCAGTTGTAATCGTTCCTATGCATCTGAAGTGGATACCATTGCAGCTTTTCAACAGCTGTGTGGCAAAGCAGGTGCGAAATATCAGAAATTCGTGAACCATTCGGACCAGCCGGGAGGAACGACCCTGGGTCCGCTGCTTACCAAATATATGCCTGTTCATGTAGTGGATGTAGGAGTGCCGATGTTGGCGATGCATTCAGCCAGGGAGCTGATGGGCAAACAGGACTTTCTGGATTCCATAGAAATATTCAGGACATTTTTTCAATTGGAGGAGTGATACATATAATGGCATACTTTGATATAACTGGATATTTTTTCAGTTTCTCAAAATAAATGAAGATAGCTTACTGGAAAGTAACGTGTAAAAATCACATTTCTTTTTCTTCACTATGATCTTTATGTTTGTTATACAATACCAAATATAACGAACCAATACATATGTAAAGTCCACCTAATGCCACATATGTGCTGTTTTTACTGAATCCTGCAGCGATAAAAAAGCATATTGCTGCCATATACCATAAAACCGCTGCAACTGAATAAGATTTTTGTTTCATGTTGTTCGTTCTCTTCTTAACTCTTTTATATAAAAATAATGAAAAGCAGACTATGGTTAGAAAAGCATTCTAAATCAGAAGAGATAATTGAGTATAAAGGCACGCCTGAAAGTGAAAAAAAGACATGAGAAAGAAGTTGGTCACAAGGCTTGACCTCCAACAATGAAGTTTATTACGGGATCAGGTTTCACCCTGTCCTGAATTTGCTTCACTTTCCAGCTGACTTCCCTGTGACCAATTTATACTATCTATTTAATGATATAAATTGCTGACGGTCATATTACTTTAAGTTATTTAATGAAGTGAATATGTGACTTAAAATTGTGTCTTTGAATTTTAAATTTCGAAAGATTAAGGTTTAAGATCATGTAATTCGTTCTCATTTATTTTCCTGAGAAACCCTGGATACTCTGGAAGCAGAGATGCTTTTAGTTCCTAGCTTAGAGCTGTTATCCTTTGCCTTTCTGGTATTTCCAGCATATGTGTACCCTGCGCATGTTTAAAAGAATATTATTAACGATATCTAAAAAAAGAAAGGTATTCCCCTATAAGAATTTATCTAAATGCTCTTCAGGTGATAATTAAGCAAAACATGATCATACATCGCTTGTTTTCGATAACAGACAGATCTGTGAGTATTTAGTTCTGTAGAAAAGAATCAAGAAAAAAATAATTGAAATTAGAAGATAATAGATGCAAACGCAATTGTGAGCGCAAGACCCAAAAAGCATTCTGTAAGCTCTGACACGGAATCACCTTATGTGAAAAGAACGGCTACAGTCATAAACGAAACATAGCAGAGTAGAGCTATATGGGTTGTTGTTTCCACGCACGTTTTTTCACTCGTTTTTTTGGCAGATACATAGGCAAATAAAGTATAAAAAGGTTACTAAAATAAAAAACTTTTTAGGGGATTGACATCCCATTCCTCTTAAAAGTGTAATAAGAACACATGATCATTTTTTCTTCACATTGACAGCTATATAACCAAATTAAAAAAAAGCATTAAAATACATTGACCACTTCGACATGTATAATGACAGCAGAAAAATCGCACTACCTCACACCACATGAAGTGGCTAAAAAGCTTAGGGTCGAAACCAAAACCGTGCATACATGGCTTCAGGAAGGGACCATGGATGGAGTAAAACTGGGCAGGCTCTGGCGAATTCCACGCTCTCAACTGGAGCAGGCAAATGATAATTCTTTTACAGTGAACGCCCGGATATTAAATATTAAAGAGATCCCTCGTAATATGTGCGACTACGATAAGGCAAGAGAGGAATGGAACAATGAAATTCCCGAGTATTTCAACTTTGGATATGATATCATTGATGCCTGGGCAAAGGAAGACCGCAACAAACTGGCCATGATATGGGTCAATCAGCAGGGAGAAGAGAAAAAGTACACCTTCAGAGACATGATGAAACTCTCCAACCAAGCAGCAAATATTCTGATCAAATATGGGATCAATAAAGGAGATAAAGTCGTTCTGTTGCTTCATCGCGTACCTGAATGGTGGATATTCGTAATTGCACTCATAAAGCTTGGTGCTGTCGTATGCCCGTGTCCGACACTTCTGACGCCAAGTGATATACAGTACAGGATCAACGTAGGCAAATTCAAAATGATGATTACTGATATGGAAAACTCGCTTAAGGTCGATGAGATACGAACGGAGTGTCCCACCCTAAAAGAATGTATGGTAATTGACGGAAAAAGAGATAATTGGGTCAGTTTCCAGCACGAGTTATTATATCCTGCACCCGTTTCACATAAATCGGTATCAATACCCGCACTTACGCATTCCACTGATCCGATGATGATCTATTTCACCTCGGGGACCACGGGTAAGGCCAAGATGGCGCTTCATAACAACGCATATCCATTGGGCCACAGGGTCACTGCAGAACTGTGGCAGGATCTGACCGAGAACGACCTGCATTTCACCTTCTCGGATACCGGCTGGGCAAAATGTGCATGGGGAAAAATATTCGGACAATGGATCGCTGGTTCATGCATCCTCGTGTATGACATCAGAGGAAAATTCGAGGCAACTGAGCTGCTCCCTCTTATCGAGAAATATGAAGTTACAACTTTCTGTTGTCCACCCACCATTTACAGGATGCTTATACTTGCCGACCTGACAAAGTTCGACCTAACTCAGCTCCGTCATTGCTGCAGTGCAGGCGAACCGTTGAATCCTGAAGTTATCAAAGTGTGGAAGGAAGGGACAGGCCTTAACATCTATGAAGGCTACGGCCAGACAGAGACCTGTTGTGCGATCTCATCGTTTGCCTGCCTGGAGAACAAGCCGGGTTCAATGGGAAAACCATCCCCGGGATGGAATATTGAACTTCATGATGAAGACGGGAACCCGGTCAATAAATTTGAAGAGGGAAGGATCGCTATCTCTCTTGATCCGCGACCTGTGGGTCTTCTTGTCAAATACCTTAATAACGATGAAGAGAATGAAAGATCATTCCAGAACGGATTCTATTACACTGGCGATAAGGCCTATATGGATGATGACGGCTATTTCTGGTTCGTAGGCCGCGATGATGATGTCATCAAAAGTTCAGGATACCGCATAGGTCCGTTTGAAGTTGAAAGTGCTCTTCTAGAGCATCCGGCTGTGCAGGAATCTGCTGTTATTGGTACTCCTGATAATATAAGGGGTATGATAGTCAAAGCTTTCGTAGTGCTGAACGAAGGATTTGAACCATCGGAGAAACTGATACAGGAACTTCAGAACCATGTAAAGCACACAACTGCACCCTACAAATATCCCCGTTCCATCGAATTCATGAATGAACTGCCAAAAACCATTGGAGGCAAGATCATGCGGAAAAAACTTAGGGAAATGGAATTAAAAAAGCTTCAGAGCGAATGATACAATAGATGAGCATATAGAAAAATAGCAAGGAGAAGCTGAGAAGAAAATGTATGCTACATCTATGAAAAATCCCTTTGGTATGGAATTCGTGCTTATCCCTGCCGGCGAGCTCAGAATGGATCCAAATAGGCATATATTTGAAAAACCGGCTAATAGAGTGATCATCCCAGAACCTTTCTACCTTGGAAAATATCTAGTCACCCAGAAAGAGTGGAGATCTGTAATGGGCAACGATCCTTCATGTTTTGAAGGAGATGACAGACCTGTTGAATGTGTTTCCTGGAACGATGTGCAGGAGTTTATCGCGAAGTTGAACATAAAGGAAGGTACTGACAAGTACTGCCTGCCCACTGAAGAGGAGTGGGAATATGCCTGCAGAGCAGGCACGACCACGAGATATTCTTTTGGAGACACCGATTCAAAATTGGGGGAATATGCATGGTATTGTGCTAACTCAGAGCATGAAACACATCCGGTAGGGCAGAAGAAACCAAATCCCTGGGGCTTATATGATATGCATGGTAATGTGTGGGAATGGTGTCAGAACAGATCAAATGGAAATTATGATGAGAATCTGGCTTATGCTAGTACCTGGGAAGATGTTGTTGTTTTTAGTCCTGTCCTGCGTGGCGGTGGCTGGGTCAGCTACCCCAGGAAATGTCGATCAGCCTACCGCATGACCTTCCACCCGAACTATGGCCACTACTCGCTTGGCTTCCGTCTTCTGAGGTCAGTGTGATTGCTCAAGTTTTCTACTTATGCCTCACTGCAATTCACTTAACCTCTGCCAGGATCACAACATAGTTTTTTCCGTATTTCTTTGCACATTTGGGACATGTTGTGTACCACATGAACCATTTCCTGATCTCAAGTCCCTGTTTTTGTGCATATGCATTGAAGTCATCGCCCCATTTTGCCGTATCCTTGAATGGTCCTTCATATACCTTGCTCAGGAATCTGCCACTAAGAGTGATGTTCTTAGCTCCCGGTACCTCCCTGTCAACTGCCAGATAAAGGTCCATGTTCCATTTTGAAGTGTGATCAGAAAGACAAAGCCATTCAGGAATATTCGCACCTGCATTTCGTACTTTTCCGTCAAGTCTTTTCATCACCCGGCCAAAGTTAACGGGCATATAGAAAAGTGTGAGGACCTTATCCTTAACAAATCTCTTGTCTTTCCATTCAAAGATCTTTCTGTCCCAGGGTCCGGGTTCAAATTTTGGACAACATTCTTCGTCCATACTAATACCTCTATCAATTAATAGAAATTGTGGAGTATAAAAAGGCTTCTTTTGGGAGTTCAATGAAAGCAGCGCCAATGAAAAATGAAGGGTCAGCATAGTTCAATGATAAAATTTCCCATCTGTGAGGATGTAGATACGGATCTTTTATATAAGTCAGATTTCTTATCACTTCGGAGAAAGTGGAGAGAACAATAATGCATATTTCTATCAGGCAAGAGGTAGAGAAGGACTTCAATGATGTAGAATACCTGACAAGAGAAGCATTCTGGGATCTATACAAACCAGGATGTGATGAACACCTTGTATTGCACAAAATAAGAAAAGTATCTGCGTTTGTAAAGGAACTGGATCTTATTGCATGTGATAACGATGTAATTGTAGGCAACATTATCTATTCAAGAGCTAAGGTAGTAAATGATGAAAATAAAGAATTCGAAGTTTTATGTATGGGTCCAATTGCAGTATTGCCATCATATCAAGATCAAGGGATTGGTTCTTTATTGATGGAACATTCTATCGAAAAGGCGAGGCAGTTGGGATATAAGGGTATAGTTATTTTTGGAAACCCAGACTACTATCATCGTTTTGGTTTTGTGGACGCTAAAGAATATAATATACAGACATCCTGGGGTGATAATCTTGATGCGTTTATGGTATTAGAGCTCTACGAGGACAGCTTGCGGGGCATTTCAGGTAAATTTTTTGAGGATGAAGTCTTTAAGATCGATAATGACGAGTTGGAGTATTTCGAAAAGCAATTCCCCTATAAAGAGAAACATGTTACAGACACTCAATTAAAACAGATTTGATTAATAACATGATCTTTGGTTACTATAATTAACAAAAAGCGACATAAAAACAACAGAAAGATTTAGAAAGAAATATATTCGTTGAATGATTTACTTACACTGTGGTAGGTATGATAGTCGGTAAAAATCGAATAAAAAGAATAGCTGCTATATTGGCAGTTTCTCTGCTTATGGTCATTGCAATGATATTTGTTTCAGGTATGGTATACGCTGATCTTTGAACCGGATTGACTTAACCGACTATTCAAAGGTAAAAATCAAGGCTGAAACATCAAGGCTGAAACTTCGTATATAGAAGTAAAGGGACTTGTCCCTACATTTTTTTCATGGAACTAATAGCAGCTATCAACTCATCAGGGCGCTTTGAATCAATAAGAAGGCTTTTCCCATTAGTGAGTTTTATCAGCACCTTTTCATGACTGCCACATTGATATATGGTCTTATTTGGGTAACGACGGATCCTCCAGTTATTAATTCCGTCAAGCAGTCCTCCTTTTGATATTTGAGAAAATTCAATTAAGTCAAAGGGAAAGTGCCTGAAGATCCGTTGTGTTGGACGGTACCTGATATGCAATCCGTCGTGCCGTACTTCAGTTGTCATTTCCATTTTAGAGAAGAGAAAACCTATAATTGCAAAAACAAGTACAGGAATACCTGCTAAAATGAGAAGGACTGAAGGAGCTTCAGGAACTATATAAAATATAGATAAAAGAGTTCCCACATTTATCATCATCATTAACCCTGCAAGAGCAAAGAACTGCATCCATTTGTCAAAATACTGCTTTTCCTGAAAAATAAGACCGTTTTCTGATTGTATAGCTGACATGCCCATGCTCCGTCTGATCATATTCTCTTTCTTTGACAGATGATTTTTAGTTATTCAGTAATTATTTATCTTATCTCCTTCATATTCTGAAATATGGGTAAATAAGGCAATATAGTATTAGTCTATAATTATATTAATATTTAATTGTTGATGAATACTATAATTGGGTGAAAACATGGCAAGATTTTGTAAAGTTTGTGGAAGCAAAAGTGGCAGATGTAATCATGTGATGCTGGAATTAAAGAAAAAGGAAGAAGATCTGAGTGAACAGAAGAACAATATCGTGAAAAATGATTAATCACTTTTGTTTATGCGATGAAGATCCCCTTAGATATGCTAGAAATTAACTTAAAAGATCATACATCCATCAGAAAGAAAAGAAATGATAACAAAAGTTGCTATCAAAATACGTTTTATTGAAGTCATTTGTCCTGTTCACAGGTCAATGCATGAAATATTCGATGCACGCCCGTTGGACAAAATCGATCATATTGTCCTTCAATTTTGCTTCTTGTTCTGAAAGCTGTTCTGTATTCAGGTATCTAAAATAGATTTCCTGGAACTGAATAAATGTCGTTTTGTCTCGTTCCATAGAATTCCCCTCATATGGTATGTTAGTTATATGTACAATATTAGTATATAAATTTTCACGCAATTACTGTTATTGATCATACTTGAATAGAGAAAGGTAAGCACTTTTAGCCTGATTCTTTGATCAGCCACATTGTTGTGCATAATTTGCACTCTATTGCAGGTAAACTTAGAAAGTTGATGTGTGCCTGCCTGAACCATACACTCATATAGTTGATGTCAAATGGATACTGATCTAACCGGAAGTTTGAAAATGATCACATATAGGCTTTATATAACTGCTGGAATGGAAGACAAAGATGCTGGATCCTACCATACTTTACTTGATGCGATCAAGGAAAAGCATGGGATAGGATATGAGCGTGTGGACATCGCCACTTTGACCGATGCTGAGAAAGAACAACTTGTAGAGGATCTCAGAATAATAAGCAGGAAAAATGGGATCGGTGTTGTCAGCAAAGGCAGTGGAGTGCTCCCCATTTCCCGCAGGAAGAAGCTTGGGAAAATATGCATACTGCTAAAGCTGGAAAAAGGCCAGGTCACGAACGTTTATCCTCATGAGATAAACAAGAAGAGGATAGATATTGCTTCACATTTGAACAGGGTGCTGAAAGCAAGCTCTATGAATGAGATCACGGATCACAGTTCCATTTCAGAGAAGGACATTGCCAGAATGATCTCCACTTTTCCTGAACTCATAGAAGAAGGACTGGAGTTCATTGACACTGAAGTAGAGACAGAAGGCGGACAGATAGATGCCGTATTCAAAAGTAAGAAGGATGAACATCTTTTGATAGAGATCGAGATCGAGGCCAGGGATAATGCCATAGGACAGGTACAGAGATTTGTCACCTATTCAGAAAAGTACAACATCCCCCGGGAAAAGATCAGATTGGGGATCGTCTGTGCACGGATAGCTGATAGCAGATTGAAAGCCTGCATTGGCGCAGGCATAGAAGTTTATGTACTCGGTCTGGATAAGAAAACCCCAGATGCATAACCAGCCTACAGATATTATTTACAAAAAATGTGTTAAAAGTAAAATGTGGGGGACTAATACCCCCGAAAAAAGTTATTTAACTAATTACTTTCTTTTCTGCTCTTTTGCAGGTGCAGGGGACTTAACTCCCTTCTTCTGTGCGTCCTTCTTTTGTTCCATTGTTTTCACCTCATCAAAGAATACTTATTTAACATGATCTTTCGGTAAATTTTAGTAATTACTTTCTTTTCTGCTCTTTTGCAGGTGCAGGGGACTTAACTCCCTTCTTCTGTGCGTCCTTCTTTTGTTCCATTGTTTTCACCTCATCAAAGAATACTAAATGATCAATAGCATACGGTAAATTTAGTAATTACTTCCTTTTCTGTTCCTTAGCAGGTGCTGGAGCTTTTACTCCCTTCTTCTGTGCTTCTTTCCTCTGTTCCATCAATTTCACCTCCGTCCGGATAATACCGACTTGCCATAATATACGAATCGATTGACGTAACGACCAATTCAGGTAGTTGCTCAATCTAGGATATTATTCGTATTAATAATATATAAATTTAATTATATTCAAAGTGCCGGTTTCTTAGCAGTAATTCCAGCCTTGAAATAACATATCGTCGGAAATGGATTATGATAAGTTCGATTCGTTCGACGAACATACCAGGACCATGCAAAAACATTATTGCTAAGGATATTACTATTCTTTAATATGGATAGTTTCAACCTGGTGACCCATGAACCAAGAATGCTGGTAGTGACCGGTGAAAAAACATTTGAGGAAATGAAAGAACTGGCCTGGAACAAAAAGACTACAGCTTTTGGAGGACTCAAGAATCTTCTGTCGCGACCAAAACCTGAAGATATTACTATAACCCATTCAGAAAAACAATACAAACCTTTCTGGCATGCTGTCTGTTCCACACACTTTGAATATAAGCGTAATCGTGAATTCACCGTTAAGATTAGTGATCCTATAGTTCAGAAAGTAACAATATTTGGTGAAGAAAAGACCATAGATCCCCAAAGGGACATCACACTTTCACGCATAGAACACTGTCTGGAATCCAATACAAAAGAGCTCTTTGTGGATGCCTGTACTGAAAAGGAAGAGGACTTTTCCAGATATATCTCCATGTCCACAAGGGAACTTGCACAGACCGAAGAGCTGAATGAAGGGGACACTATAGTACTTCCGGTAAAAGTAAAGGCTGCATACATTGTCAGGAAAATGTTGACCGAAATGCTAAAACCCATAGATGCTGATGAAATACTGGATGAGACCGTGAGCATAGATACCCTGGACCTCTATTTCAGGCCAGTTTATGCTTTCGAGTATAACTGGGTCCCGAAGAACAAACAGAACGTACTGGAGTTCGACGGCATCACCGGCGAGTTCTATTCAGGGAAAGTTCTCAAGGAAAAGATGACAGAGATCTTCACTGAGGAATCTTTGTTCGAGATTGGCGGTGAGATCGCAGGTTTCATTGTTCCGGGTGCGGGAATACCTGTAAAGATACTTCAGGAATCCAGAAAAAGAAAGAAAGTGATCGATAAATAACAACTTTTTAAATTGCTATAACATCCAGTGCTATTGCTATCATAAGTAGGATTTCCGCCGTACATGGGCACTCCCATAAACGATCCTTTTCTGCCGGAGTGAACATTTTTTTTAATACCTTCCCGTACAAAGATATAAGAACAGAAAGATAGGCAATCACTAAGCGTTACACATTTAATATATACCCTCCATAGTATATTGGAGTGGACCCTTTGGATCATATATTTATTCCTGAAACATGTATGGAAATCCACAATTCCCCAAATGATCGTATTTTCAATGGACCTGCGGGTCTGAAAAAGGTAAATGGGCCCAATAGATCAATATTTAATTCTGGTGAGATGAATGGTCAAACATGAACACATAGTTGAAAAGACAAGAGAATGGCTTGTTAGATATGCAGATAAAAAAGGATACATCCTTAACCCTGATGAAGAAATGCTGCATATAGTCATCGATGGCCTTACAAGGAACAGGAATGAGCTAGGGCGCCAGTACTGTCCTTGCAGGATAGTTACCGGAGACAAGGAAGAGGATAAAAATATAATCTGTCCATGTGTGTACCATGAAGAAGAGATCAAGACAAATGGAAGTTGTCATTGTGGCCTGTTCTTCAAGAACAACGGCAATGGACAGTGAACAGTCCTGAAGGAAGACAGCTATCATGCCAACTCTAATGGAGATCTACCAGCTGCTGCCAAAAACAAACTGCAAAAAATGCGGAAAAGCTACCTGTATGGCCTTTGCAGTGGAGCTGCTGGCACGTAAGCTAAGTATAGAGGATTGTCCGCCTCTCAAGGAAGAGAAATATCGTGCAGGCTATGAAAAGCTCAATGAGCTGATAACTCCTGTGGGTGATGTCACTGAAACAGGTTTTCTTGTGCATGAAGACAAATGCATCGGCTGTGGCAACTGTGTAGTGGCATGTCCGGTGAACGTGGTGGGAGATCCGGAAGGAACAGGCAGTGGCAGGGCACCGAGCAACGATAAGGTGATCCTATATATAAAGGACGGCATAGTCCGGCCAGTGAATATCCACGAATGTCGCCGTTTTGGTCCCAACAAGACATTATGTTATGCATGCATAGACACATGCCCCACAAAAGCAATAGAATTTGTATGACCCTTTCAGGAGTGATATAATTGGACGACGGACCATTAGTTTGTACAGGTTGTGCCTTACTATGTGATGATATTACAGTGGAGCTGCAGGACAACAAGGTGATCAGAGTTGACACAGCATGCCTAAAAGGCGTTTCGCGCATGAAAGGCTGCGTTTCACCCATGCCATGCACAGTGGATGGAAAAACTGTTGATGAAAACACTGCAATAAAGGAAGCAGCCAGGATACTGAAAGAAGCAAAGCATCCTCTTATCTTCGGGCACGGGAATTCCACACTGGAAGCCCAGACAAAAGCCATAGAGCTTGCAAGAGAACTTGGTGCACATATCGATGATACATCTTCTTTCTGCCAGGGACCTCTGGTTGAGGCTATTCTCAACGAAAAAATACCGACCTGCACTCTGGATGAAGTGCGACACATGGCTGATGTGATCGTATTCTGGGGAGCGGACCCTTCACATTCCCATCCACGGCATCTTTCCATGTATTCCTACTTCCCCCGGGGAAAACAGCGCCAGAGAGGCTGGGAAGAGGACCGGACCGCCGTAATCATAGATGTAAGAAGATCTGATACTGCTGCCGTTTGCGGCGATAAGCTCTACGAGATACCGGTTGGAGCGGATCCGGAATTCATGAACGCTCTTCTTAATGCTTTATCCAGTAAGGTTCCAAAGACATCGTTCAATATGGATCCCAAAAGGATATTGGAATTAGCAAATATACTGAAAAAGGCAGAGTTCGGAGTAGTGTTTGCAGGTCTCGGCATGACATATTCCCTGGATTCACTGGACCCCCTCTTCAGCTTAATGAACAAGCTCAACGAAACTTCAAAATTCCATCTGATACCCATGGTGGGACAATACAATATGCGTGGTTTCGATCACACTCTCTTCAGGGAGACCGGTCATATCAACAGGGTGTATTTCGGAGGAGAAAAAGTCGAGCATGGACCACAGCAATCTGTGATAGAACTCATCAGCAATGACGTTATAGATGCAGCCCTGATCATCGGCTCTGATCCTCTTGCAAGCCTCCCGGGGACAATTGCAAAGAAACTTAGTAAGGTTCCGTTAATTACCGTTGACCCATGCGAGAACCTGACCTCCAGAAGATCCAAAGTGACCATTCCCTCTGCCCTTAGCGGTGTTGAATGCGCAGGCACTGCGATACGTATGGATGGTGTGGAAGTGATACTTAAACAGATCATTGAAACTAACAGGCTTACAGATGAAAAGATCATTTCCCGTATCATGGAGGAGATATGATGGGATTCGGACAATTCCTCACAGAACCTGAGTTCAAGTTCATCATCGTTACCCACAGGGATATATTTCAGAACACCGCCCAGGAAAATTCCAGGTTCGGTGATCAATATGCCGAACTTTCTTCGGTCATAAGGCTGGATAAGGATGATATGAAGAAGATGGGAGTGAAAGCAGGAGATCCGGTTGTTGCAAAAAATGCTTCCGGAAGAGTGATATTAAAAGCTGAGGGTTCAACCCTTGAACAGTCTCATCCGGGAACAGCGTTCATGATCAATGGGCCCTGGGCTAATGCTCTTGTGGCTGCTGATACAGGAGGTACAGGCGTACCTGCCTTCAAGAATATAGAGGCAATGTTATCGAGATCAAAAGGAGAAAAGGTTACATCGCTTGCTGAACTGGTCTAGTGTAGCAATGTATAAGGAGGGTATAGCATGAATGATGCAGAAAGCTTTTGGGAAGGGAAAAGTTATCTGATAGTGACCGACGGATCAAAGCCGGCTATAAAATTGACCATAGAAGAACTCAAAAAAAAGGGCATGCCCGTGCAGGTTCTGGATATCAAAGGCATGGATACAGATCAAACCAATGCTGCCCTTAAAGCTTTGTCCCTGCCGGTGGAAAAAGTTGTGATCGGTATCACGGCTATGGAACCTGCTGATATCATAAAATATCTTATTGACAGGAATTGTAAAGATATTTGGGTTCACTGGAGAACCGATACTGAAAAAGTTCGTGCAATAGCTTCAGGCACATCAGGCAATATATTGATAGGCAGGTGTCCGATGCTGTACCTTGGGAACGGATTGAGCATCCATGGAATGCACCGGTTGATTGCACGTTCTTTCGGAAAGTATTGATCTTTCTCTTTTACCGGAATACACTCGATACCCGGAAAAGTTGAAGAGAATGTTTGTTCCGTTTCGGCCGATGATCGTGGTAGATATTTTAGTATTGAATAAAAACGGTGGATCATGGTAAATTCTCTATCCCATGCAGGGATCGGCCTGCTCATTGTTTTACTTTTGGGATTACGCGGAAGAAAAAGTAAACTGGTGGTTTTGTTCTCGATACTTCCTGACCTTGATTTTATTCCATATGCCATATTCCTTCTGCTGGAAAAAAACCTGAGCTCTGAGATGCGAAACAGTTTGTTCTATTTGATGGGGCATAGGGAATTCATGCACTCCATATTGTTCATTATAATAGTTGTGCTGCTTCTTCATATAATAGAGAAGAACCTGCGTCTTACTATCGCATGCTTCCTGGCAATTCTTAGTCACGTATATCTGGATTATGCAACAAGCTGGAAAATGCGCCCTTTTTTTCCTTTTATAAAAGAAAGCTCGACCCTGGGCGCCTTTGATTTCTTTGATCCTATTATAACTGTAATTTCCCTGATACCTCTGTTCATACTGTTGTTATGGTATCAGAGGAATAAAGGAAAATGGGCAAAAATGGACCATGTATACAGATACCTGCAACAGCATAAGAGAACGATAATAGTTTCTATATCATGTGTTTTTCTTATCTGGTGCGCTTTTGCACCCTTTACTAAACTCATGCTGGTACAATATATCTCAGATACGGAAGACTATGATATTTCGTATCAGAATATGGCACCTATGTCATTTGGGAAGTTCATAGGTGCATACAGCTTTAATGAAACGCATTATAAGATATTTGAAGCAACTTACTGGAAAGGCATACACAGATCGAGCCTTGTTCCAATGAACTCTTATGACAATATACCTGCAGAGAATTACGGATATATCTCAAGAGCTGCAGCATTGTATGATTCCAGCTTGCCACAGGAGATAGATTATCCTGTGTACAATATAACGGGGAACTCGACCACTACTACTGTTACTGTTTCGGATGCCAGGTCAGTTTACGTGAAATACTGGGCATATTTCAAGGTAGAATATATTTTTATCTTCGATAAAGAGAATTCTAGTTACATGGTCTTCATGAAAGACCAGAGGAACATAGAACGACCTGTGCCTTTGAAAAGATTCATTGACACTTAATGTATCATCAACACATCAGCGATATACTCCTGAGAATAGCGATCGATGACATCAGTTCTACTTGTGTGAACATGTGGTTTAAATTCATGTTCATTGATTGGATTCTGTGGGATGATGTTTACATGGAAACTAATTATCTTTATCATGAGGATGAGGGGCTGCCTTCTGTAACCATTGCGATCCATGAGTTCGTAGACCACGATACATGGAGTCTGCATCTGGCCTTACACGTCAATGGTGTGCTTGTAGGAACAGCCTCCGCTAAACCGGGTAATTCCAAATATGATCAGGAAACGGTTGTTGCAGCTTTGCATTGTCTGAAGAACGATTATTTCAGGGCTATAGGCTCACCTATGAGATATGAGAATGGAAAACTTATATTTCTCAAACCTGATAATGGAATGGCATTGAGAAAAGGAATACAAATACAAACAAACAGGCAGAAAAAGTCATATTCTATGGCTCTATCCAGAAACGTACCACAAAAGTTATTTGCCTGATCCTCAAATAGTCTCTCTAGGCGTTGCATATTAATAATATAGCCTTCAAAAGAGGAGGTTACAGGAGGTTTTTTTGTGGTAGAGACAGATGATCTTGACGATATGATAATGAACAAGCCCGGTCCCCGTGAAGCTAAAAAGATAGAACATGACATGCTTAACAGAGCTGCTTCCAATCCGGTGCGGCGTAAGCTCATAAAGGAAATAGGGATATACGGTGCTTCAAAAGATGAACTTCTTAAGAACCTGGCTCTGCAAGAAACGGCCTTCAAGTTCCAGATAGATTACCTGCTGCATCAGGAGCTTGTAAAAGAAGAAGAGGGAAAATACCGTCTTACTGACAAGGGTCTTGAAATACTTGAAATGCACAGGTGAACAACACTGGCATTGAGAATGGTTTTGCATGGCAGGATGAACATTTTTAAAATTTTCGTTCTTTTTCTGCTTGTTTGTGGCTGTGTTGAACAGCAACAAACCCCGGCAGCGAATGTATCAGAAAAGGAAGATGCTTTTTTCGATGGCATGGAACTTACTTCAATTAAAGAACAGCGTAACAATGCCATAAAAGGGACTCAGTTCATCAACAAGGAAACCTATACACTTCAGGTTACCGGAATGGTGAACAGGTCTCTGAACCTTACCTATGAGGAACTGCTTGCTTTACCTGTGGCTGACAGGTTCGTACGCATGGACTGTGTGGAGGGCTGGGGATTCGATGCCAGGTGGACAGGTGTTACCTTAAACAGCATTTTCAATGATTCCGGATTAAAACCGGGCGCTAAAAATGTAATATTCTATTGTGATGATGGTTATTCCACATCCCTGGAACTAGATTATCTGAGAGGGAAGGACATAATGCTGGCATACAGGCTCAATAATGTAACATTACCTTCTGAGAGAGGTTTCCCCCTGCAATTGGTTGCCGAAGGCAGATATGGGTACAAATGGGCAAAATGGGTCACGCATATAGAAGTGACCGACCAGCCTTATGAGGGATTCTGGGAATCCAGAGGTTACAGCAATATAGCCATTGTAAGAGAGCGTTGATTTGTGTTCTTCTGAATAAATGCGTTCTTTTCAGGTCCTGTCCACGGATAATGATCTCCGTGGCACAATATTAATCTAAGGTTCATGTCATTTACTACCCCATGGGCAGCATCATCTCCGCAAAAGGGCTTACCAAAAGGTTCGCAGGACACGTTGCACTGGATAGCATCGATCTTGATATAGAACAAGGAGAATTTGTGCTGATACTGGGTCCCAACGGTGCAGGTAAAACGACATTGCTCAAAATACTTGAAACCCTTGTGCGACCTTCATCCGGCTCAGTGGAGATCGGTGGGATGGAACTCGGCAAAGCTGCCGTACAGATCAGAAAGATGATCGGCGCCATCTCGCATGAAAGTTATCTGTATAATGATCTGACAGTAGAGGAAAACCTACGTTTTTTTGGAAAGATGTATGGCCTTTCAGATGATGAACTTACTATAAGGATAGAAGTGCTTCTGGAACAGATACATCTCGAGCACAGGTATATGGATAGGGTAAGCACACTTTCCAGAGGTATGAAGCAGCGCCTGTCAATCGCACGTTCTCTGATCCATGGTCCGGAAATCATCCTTATGGATGAACCATACACAGGACTTGACCTGCAGTCAGCCTGTGATCTCGAGAAAATACTTCTTGAAAACAGCAGAAGATCCACTGTGCTCATGGTCACCCATGAGATGCATCGGGCATTTAATATATGTGACAGGATCGTCATACTTTGCAGCGGGAAGATCTCTTCTGATATCCGACGAAAAGATATAGGTTCTGTGGAAGAATTACAAGGTTTCTACACAAAGATCTTTGAGGAAAGAACATGATACGCAGCCTTTACATCACCGCAAAGGACCTGCGTACGGAACTGCGCACAAAACAGGTAATTAATTCCATGCTTGTCTTCTCACTGGTGGTCATGGTGATCTTCAGTTTATCCCTGAGTGATGTACTTAGCGACTCCTCGGTCATTGATAGAGTGGCTCCCGGCCTGTTATGGATAGCCTTCATTTTTGCCGGAACACTGGGCATTACCCGGTTATTCGCTTCGGAAACTGAGAATGGCTGCCTTGAAGGGCTAAGGCTCTGTCCTGTGGAAAGTGCGGCCATATATACCGGAAAGGCGATATCAGGCATGTGCCTGATGCTGGTGGTGGAAATTGTCACGTTACCTGTTTTCATAGTGCTGTTCAATTATAGTATCCCAAGCATACCTCTGATGGTCATAGTGATACTGCTGGGCACTGCGGGTTTTTCTGTTGTCGGCACTTTGCTCTCTGCCCTGACCGTCAACACACGTACCAGAGAGATACTTCTCCCTGTGATCTTACTTCCTCTGCTGTTGCCGGTACTGATCCCGGCTGTGCTGGCCACGGCTAAAATACTGACAGGAGAAGGATTATTCGATGTACTCACCGAGCTGCGCCTGATGGCTGTATATGATATTGTTTTCTTCACACTGGCACGTTTGTTGTTCGACCATACAATGGAAGGATAAAATAGAACGACAACATGAAATCAGATAAATATTGATATTGAACCATCATAGAAATTAAGATTCAATATGGGACAAAAGTATGGAAAATAAGAAACTAAGGATATTGACCGTTGTGACCACTGCACTTGTGCTGCTGTCAATGTACATGATCTTTTTCTACTTACCCATTATGAGGTCAGGCTCCGGGGAGGTACTTGACAGTAGTTTCAGGATATTCTATTTCCACATGCCCATAGCTATTACGGCATATCTTGCCTTTTTCATTGTCTTTGCTGCCAGTGTCATGCAGTTGAGGTCCAATGATGCTAAGTGGGATATTTATGCCAGGTCAGCAGCAGAGATTGGGGTGATATTTGCTTTACTGGTACTGATCACCGGTTCTATCTGGGCCCGGGCCACATGGGGCTGGTATTGGATATGGGAACCACGGCTTACCACATCCCTTGCACTATTCCTGGTCTATGTCACATACCTGCTGCTGCGCCAGGCCATAGAGGAACCGGAGTCCAGAGCAAGGCTGGCAGCAGTATTTGGAATTGTGGGATTTGTCTCTGTGCCTCTGAGCTTTTTCTCCATCCGGTTATGGCGTTCTGCCCATCCGTTAATGTTCGGGGAGGCGATGTACGGCAGCTCAGGAGGAGGACTGGAGGGCTCGGCGTTGCAGCTGACGCTTTTAGTGAACTTTGTGGCGTTCCTTGTTTTGTTCATAACACTGTTCATTTACAGATCAAATATGGAAAACCTGAAAGAAGAGATACGTGTTCTCAGGGGATCAAGTCGCTGACATTTATATTTTTATATAGAGCTGGTTTCATAAGTATAAATACCCCTTTATCCAATAATAGTATGGGGATTTGAATGGGTTTTAAAGAACTCTCTGATGAACAATGGAAGTTTATTAAAACATTCCTGCCTCCACAACCGATAACCGGAAGAAAGAGAGTTGATGACCGTAAGGTCATCAACGGTATTCTTTATGTCCTGATAACAGGTTGTAGATGGAGGGATCTACCGCCTTCTTATGGTTCTGGAATAACAGCTTGGAGAAGATTAAAAAGATGGTCAGAAGCAGGAATATGGAATAAGATAATGGAATCTCTTCGAGATTCCGCTTATTATAAAGGTAAGTTTTCAATAGATACTGTGTGTATTGATAGCAGTTTCGTTGAAACAGTGCGACAAGAAGCTAGATTATGAATTGCGTAAACGCTATCTTTTCCATTTAAGATAATCCTACTATGACATGCGTTGATGGTAACATCAAGGTGTGAAGCTCATAGGACAATGTGGAG
>NZ_JBFXHJ010000027.1:0-19758 GCF_050177135.1 Methanomethylovorans sp. | reverse complement strand
GCGTACTTCAGCAATGGAGAGGCCAGAAGTACTGCGTGGACCTGCTTCCCAAGGTGAAGATCGAACTGGTCGTGCCAGTCGAAAAGTCAGATGCTGTAGTTGAAATAATTATGAAGCATGCTAAGACGGGCTCAATAGGCGATGGAAAGATCTTCATCTACCCGGTGGAAAAGATCATAAGGATCAGAACAGGCGAAACTGACGGGGATGCACTGTAAGTGCATTCTCCTTCTTGATCAGCGTGGGCCCCGGGGATCAAAGCTCAGTGATCACTGTTGATCGTAGCCTCCATATTCCATAAGCCTTCCATAGTTTGTCCTACGGGGCCCTTCCCTTATTTTTTTGGCTTTGTGCAAACCATATACAACCGAAACTAAGAATATTTATATTGAATGTGAACATAGACTTTTCCAAAATCATTCCTGAAACTGCATGAATTTTCCATGCAGTTCCCAAGCCTGGGAGAAGGATGAAAGAATAAATCCATGGATAAGGTCTATGAGCCACAACCAGAGCCCTGAGCAGGAAGCCAGAGACAGGATCGATGAAAAACTGGAGGCTTCCGGCTGGATAGTGCAGGAAAGGAACAGGATTAACTGGAATGCAGCCGAAGGCATTGCTGTAAAGGAGTACTTTACAGATGTCGGACCTGCTGACTACGTGCTTTTCGTGGATAAAGGCCCTGTGGGGATAATCGAGGCCAAGAAGGATGAAGAAGGCCACAGACTAACGGTTGTCGAGGAGCAGTCCGGCGAGTATGCCACCAGCAAGCTGAAATACCTGAACAATGACCCTCTGCCTTTTGTGTACGAAAGCACCGGGACACTTACGAGGTTCACTGACCACCGTGACCCGAAACCGAGGTCAAGACCTGTTTTTTCATTCCATCGCCCGGAGACCTTCAGGGAATGGCTTAAAAAAGAAAAGTCGCTGAGAAACAGATTGCAGGATATCCCCGGACTTAGGACAGAAGGACTGCATGATTGCCAGATCCGGGCGATCAATAACCTGGAGAGGTCATTTAAGGAGAATCACCCGCGGGCATTGATCCAGATGGCTACTGGCTCTGGGAAAACGTATACTGCTGTTACTTTCATTTACCGCTTGCTTAAATATGCGGATGCCAAGAGAGTATTGTTCCTTGTGGATACCCGAAACCTGGGTAAGCAGGCGGAACAGGAGTTCATGGCATATACCCCCAATGACGATAACCGCAAGTTCACTGAACTGTACAATGTGCAGCGGCTGCGTTCCAGCTATATTGCTTCGGACAGCCAGGTGTGTATTTCCACCATCCAGCGGTTGTATTCTATCCTGAAAGGCGAGGAGCTGGATGAGGAAACTGAGGAAACGAATCCTGCCGAGAGCGGATGGCAGCCTAAGGAACCGCTGCCTGTGGTGTACAATGAGAAAGTGCCTATCGAGCAGTTCGATTTCATTGTGATCGATGAATGCCACCGCTCCATATACAACCTGTGGAAGCAGGTGCTGGACTATTTTGATGCTTTTTTGATAGGGCTTACTGCCACGCCTGATAAGCGCACTTTCGGGTTCTTCAATGAGAACGTGGTGAGCGAGTACAGCTACGAGGATGCTGTGGCTGACGGCGTGAACGTGGGTTATGATGTGTACACAATAGAGACCGAGATCACGAAGAACGGTGCGCAGATCAAGGCTAAGGAATTCGTGGATAAAAGGGAGAAGCTGAGCCGCAGGAAGAGATGGGAGCAGCTGGATGAGGACTTTACTTACACCGGCAGGCAGCTGGACAGGGATGTGGTGAACCTGAGCCAGATACGCAATGTGATAAGGGCGTTCAGGGACAAGCTGCCGGAGATCTTCCCCGGCAGACAGGAGATACCGAAGACCCTGATCTTCGCCAAGACCGACAGCCATGCGGATGATATTATCCAGATCGTGCGGGAGGAGTTCGGGGAAGGCAATGCCTTCTGCAAGAAGGTGACGTACAAGGCTGAGGAAGATGCTGATTCTGTGCTGTCTGCGCTGCGCAATGACTACAATCCGAGGATCGCGGTAACTGTGGACATGATCGCTACTGGCACGGATGTGAAACCGCTGGAATGCCTGCTGTTCATGCGGGATGTGAAGAGCCGCAATTACTTCGAGCAGATGAAAGGCCGGGGCACGCGGGTCATGGGATATGATGACCTGAGAAAGGTGACGCCTTCGGTGGTCTCTGCGAAGACACATTTTGTTATTGTGGATGCCGTGGGCGTTACAAAGTCCATGAAGACGGATAGCCGCCCGCTGGAGCGCAAGAAAGGTGCGCCTCTCAAGGACCTGCTGGTGGCTGTGACCTTTGGCGCGCAGGACGAGGACCTGTATGTATCGCTGGCGAACAGGCTGGCGCGGCTGGATAAGATGATAACTCCTGAGGAGAAGGCCGTGTATGCTGAGAAGGCTA
Organism: Methanomethylovorans sp.; assembly: GCF_050177135.1. Lineage (NCBI taxonomy): Archaea > Methanobacteriati > Methanobacteriota > Methanomicrobia > Methanosarcinales > Methanosarcinaceae > Methanomethylovorans > Methanomethylovorans sp. The sequence continues at coordinate 17,333 of NZ_JBFXHJ010000027.1, read as the reverse complement.
GCGGAAAGTCCATCAACCAGACAATAAGGGATCTGCTGAATGCGTATAACCCTGATGTTATCGAGGGTCGGACTTTTGAGATCCGGCAGATGCATCCTGACATGCCGCAGGAGAAGGCGAGCAGGCAGGCGCAGCAGGAATTGATCGATGTTGCCAGGTCCACGTTTACGGGAGAGCTTAACGAGTACATAGAGAACGTGCGCAGGGTGCATGAGCAGATCATTGATACGGTGAACATTGACGTAGTTACACGGACCGAATGGGATAAGGATGCTGTTGTGAGGGCTGATGAGCTTGTGCGGGATTTCAGGGAGTACCTGGAAGTCCATAAGGATGAGATCACAGCCCTTCGGATATTCTATAACCAGCCGTACCAGCGCAGGGATGTTACTTTTGCCATGATAAAGGAAGTTCTGGAGAAGCTGAAGCTGGAAAAGCCGCAGTTTGCGCCTTTACGGGTCTGGCAGGCTTACGAGCAGCTGGAGAAGGTGAACGGGAACTCTCCGAAGAAAGAGCTTACTGCTCTGGTCTCCCTGATCCGCAGGGTGACGGATATTGACCCGGTGCTTACTGCATACGACCTGACGGTGAACCGCAACTTCCGGGACTGGGTATTCAAAAAGCAGGCCGGAACTGTGAAATTCAATGAGGAGCAGATGGAGTGGCTGCGCATGATAAAGGATTACGTGACAGGCAGCTTCCACCTGGAAATGGATGACCTGGATTACCAGCCCTTCGACATTCTGGGAGGGCGAGGCAGGATGTACCAGCTCTTTGGCGATGAGATGAACAGTATAATCAGCGAACTGAACGAGGCACTGGCGGCTTAAAAATGGAATTTTCGATCAAAGATATCATAGAGGCTGGCGAAGGATACCACACAGAGTTCAAAGAATCCCTTGATAAGTCCTTTGTAGAGGAGGTTTGCGCTTTTGCCAATTCCGGCGGAGGTAAACTGATCCTCGGAGTTGCTGATAATGGAACCATAAAGGGTACACATACTGATAATAGTTTCAGGTCAAGAGTGCAGGATTCCCTCAGGCAGTTGCAGCCGCATCTTGATATTGAGATACGGGTGCAGGATAACCTTATTATCGTGGAGGTACCGGAGGGCAGGGATAAGCCCTATGCCTGTTCGAGGGGTTTCTTTATCCGCAACGGGGCAAATTCCCAGAAGCTTACACGCAATGAGATCATTGATTTCTTCCAGAAGGAAGGGCGCATTCGCTTTGAGGAACTGAGGAATGAAAAAGCGGTCTTTGAGGATGATTTCGATGAGAGGGCTTTTGAGAGTTTCCTGAACATGGCAGGCGTCAGCAGGTCCATTGACAGGATGTCGCTGCTTAGGAACCTCGATTGCATCAACGATGAAGGAAAACTGACGAATGCAGGCGTGCTGTTCTTTGCGAAGGATATTGATTTCCTGATGAACCATGCCATTGTGGTATGCGTGCTGTACAAGGGCACGGAGAAGGTGCATATCCTTGATAAGAAGGATTTCAAGGAAAACATTGTCGAGAACATCGATAATGCCATCCTTTTCGTGAAAAGGCACACCAACGTGCAGTACAAAATTGAAGGAGTTCAACGGGAAGAGATCCCAGATATTCCTGATGTGGCTCTCAGGGAAGCTATAATAAACGCTGTCTGCCACCGCGATTATTTTGACAGGAGCTCCAATGTGCTTATCGAGGTCTTTGATGACAGGGTGCAGATATCCAATCCCGGCGGGCTGCCAAGCGGTCTGAAACCTTCCGAATTCGGACGTAAGAGTGTCACACGTAACCCTCTGATCGCTTCTTTGCTGCATCGCATAAACTACATTGAAAAAGTGGGTACGGGCATAAGCCGAATTAAACAGGCAGTGGACGAGAACAAAAAATCGTCAGTGGAATTTGAATACAATAGCGGTTTTTCTGTTATTTTCCGAAAACTTGACAGAACTTCTGAGGCAGATTTGGATGAAAGTTCAGAGGAAACTAAGGAGAAAACTAAGGGGAAAACTAAGGAGAAAATCCTGGAACTGATTAAAAATAATCCCACTATTACCCGTGAAGAACTAAGTCAGATTACAGGTCTATCGATACGGGGAGTGGAATGGAACCTTACTAAATTGAAAGCTGAAGGAAAGATTAAGCGCATAGGACCGAGGAAAAGTGGACATTGGGAAATAATGGACCAATCCTGAAATAGAAGCATTGATATTTGATCTTAAGATCACTGTGGTATAAACTGTGGTATAAACTGTGGTATAAACTGTGGTATAAACTGTGGTATAAACTGTGGTATAAACTGTGGTATAAACTGTGGTATAAACTGTGGTATAAACTGTGGTATAAACTGTGGAGAAAATCCTTGAGGCAATTAAGATCGATCCTGCCATTACCTACGAAGAACTGAGTAAGGTAACAGGACTCTCCAGACGCGGAGTGGAGTGGAATATAACAAAATTGAAGGCTGAAGGAAAGATAAAACGCATCGGTCCTGATAAAGGCGGACATTGGGAAGTAATAAATTAATCAAAGAGTGAAAAATACAGAAAACTAGACTGAACCTCGGCGAATTATAATGAAAAAAATAGAATCCCTCACTGAAACAGAACTTAATGAATTGCTCATATTGCCAAATGGATGGAAATGGGTAAAGCTCGGTGAACACTCATTTGTTACAAAGTTAGCAGGATTTGAATTTACAAAATATGTGACTTATAAAGAAAAAGGAGATATACCAGTAATTAGAGCCCAGAACATTTCAAAAGAAGGGTTTGTTCCAAGAAATTTTATTTATGTCGATAAAGAAGTGATGGAAAAGCTACCACGATCAAGAATTTATGGAGGAGAAATACTTATGGTATTCGTGGGTGCTGGTTTAGGAAATGTAGGAATCGTACCTTTTAATAAAGAATTTTTCTTGGGGCCAAATGTTTCTAAGATTGACTTGGATAATCATTTAAATAATAAATATGTGCTCTTTTATCTGTCTTCGATATTAGGTTTTGGAAAAATTACAGGAATGTCCAAAGCAACGGCTCAAGGGTCAATTTCAATGAGCAACATAAGGGAAGTACCAATTCCATTTGTAGCATTAAAAGAACAGCACGCCATTGTCTCTAAGATCGAGCAGCTTTTCAGCGACCTCGACAACGGTATCGCCAACCTCAGGCTGGCACAGGAGCAGCTTAAAGTTTACAGGCAGGCGGTGCTGAAGAAAGCGTTCGAGGGCGAACTTACAAGAAAATGGCGGGAGCAGCAGACCGATCTGCCGGATGCACGGGATTTGCTGGAGCAGATCCGCAGGGAAAGAGAAGAAGCTGCAAAGGCTTCCGGCAGGAAAGTGAAGCTTGTAAAACCTCTCACCGAAGATGAAATTGCTCAATTGCCGGGGCTGCCGGAGGGGTGGGGATGGGTGAAAATTGCAGATGTCTCAAAAGTTGGTACAGGCGTTACGCCCCTGAAAAAAAGAATCGATTTTTACAAGGATGGTACAATCCCATGGGTTACAAGTGGTGCACTCAATGAAGCGTATGTAAAATCAGCATCAAATTATGTTACGGACATAGCCCTGAAGGAAACAAACCTCAAAATATATCCAAAATACACTCTACTTGTTGCACTTTATGGTGAAGGCAAAACCAGAGGCAAATGCTCTGAACTGTTAATTGAAGCAACAACAAATCAAGCAATTGCTGCAATTGTACAGGAAGGAACTGAAGAAGAAATAAGGTCGTATCTTAAATTGTTCTTGATGAAAAACTATGATGAGATTCGAATGAAATCATCTGGAGGAGTGCAGCCAAATCTAAATTTAGGAATTATTGAGAATACAAGTTTTCCTCTCTGCTCCCTCCCCGAACAACACGCCATCGTTGAGGAGATAGAAACGCGCCTTTCGGTGTGCGATAAGATGGCGCAGGATATTGATGAGGCGCTGGAGAAGGCGGAGGCGCTGCGGCAGAGTATTTTGAAAAAGGCATTTGAGGGGAAGCTGCTTAGTGAAAGGGAGCTTGCAGAGGTGCGCAGGGCGGAGGACTGGGAGCCTGCGGAAGTGCTGCTGGAAAGGATCAGGGCGGAAAGAGTGGGAAATGGGAAGAAGTGACTGATAGATCTTCATTCAAAGCAAAGATCAAACCACAGAGAACACAGAGGTCACAGAGAGTAATAGAAAGGGATAGGGATCACGGTTCACAGGAGAATTGCATTCTCCGTGTTCTCTGTGAACTCTGTGGTTAAAAATGAAGTTGTCTGAGAGAGGGAAAGAGAAGAAGCGAAGGCATACACCCCATAATATTAAAAGTAATGGTGAAATTTTATCTTCACAATAGGTCATTGATACAGTAAGTGATATAGTAAGTGATACAGTAAAACAGAGACTCTGAAAACATCATACCTTGCACTATATAAATATTGAAGGGATGTGCTGAGAATATGAAAGTCCTGGTGATCATGGGAAGTCCGCGCAAGGGTAATACCTATCGGGCTGTAAGGAAGATTGAAGAGGTCATGCGGTCAAAGGGTGACGCTGAATTTGAGTACCTGATGCTCAAAGACGTGAATCTGTCGCATTGCTGCGGTTGTTTTTCCTGTTTTGTCAAAGGAGAGGACCGTTGCCCGTTCAAGGACGATGCACCTCTCATCGAGCAGAAAATGCATGATGCTGACGGAGTGATCTTTGCAACACCCGTATATGGCATGAGTGTATCCGCACTCATGAAAAACTTCATAGACCGCCTGTCGTACATATTCCATCGCCCACGCTTCTTTCACAAAAAGGCTCTGCTGCTCTCAACTACCGGAGCCACAGGTCTTAAGGATATACTCGATTATATGCAACTGGTAGCAAGCGTCTGGGGTTTTGAAGTAACCCACAAGGTCGGCGTCGTCACTCCCCCCATGGCGATACCAAGGAAGAAAGAGCTTGCAAACGAACAAAAACTGAACAAAGCAGCTACTATATTTTACGATGCCCTCATGAGAAAAGAGCGCAGCTCACCTGGGCTTAGAGATGTCATTGTATTCCATGCCCAGAAAGCAAGTTTTGGAGAACTTGTTCAGGACTCACCCACAGATCACGCTTACTGGAAAGAGCAAGGCTGGCTGAGACCACAAGCAAAATACTACGTAGATGTGCCAGTTAATCCGCTTTACAACGCCATCGGATGGACAGCTGAACAGGTTCTGAGAAGAAAAATAAGAAAAGATATGAGGGAAGCACAAAAATAAAGTAACTTATTTCATCGCAGCTTAATTATGTAAAAGGACAAAAGACACAAGATACATCATGATATCCGAGCAACTGAAGAATATCATCCGGGATGGCGAAGGGCTGACCCCGCAAGCTACCCTGCAAGTTGAACACAGCTTTTGAGTATCAAATTCAACTAAAAAGATCAAAAATACTATTCAAAACCTAGAGATAAAGACCATGACCGAAAACACATCATCCATCGTTTCCAAAGTATGGAGCTTCTGCAACGTCCTGCGGGACGGCGGCGTAAGCTATGGCGACTATCTGGAACAGCTGACCTTTCTCATATTCTTCAAGATGGCCGAGGAATACAGAAGACCGCCATACGGCCGGGACATAGGCATCCCGGAGGAGTACACATGGGATGTGTTGAAACAAAAGCGCGGTGCAGAGCTTGATACCCACTACAAGGAACTGCTGGAAGAGCTGGGCAAAAAGCCCGGTATGCTCGGGCAGATCTTCCTCAAGGCGCAGAACAAGATCAGCGACCCTGCCATGCTCTACAAGGTCATTGATATGATCGACAAGGAAAGCTGGGTCATGATGGGAGTGGATACCAAAGGCGAGATCTACGAAGGACTGCTGCAGAAGAACGCAGAGGACACGAAAAGCGGAGCAGGACAGTATTTCACACCCCGCCCGCTCATCAAAGCCATGGTCCAGTGCCTGCGCCCGGAGCCCAAGAAGACCATAGGCGACCCCTGCTGTGGCACAGGCGGCTTTTTCCTTGCAGCCTATGACTTCCTCACGCACAACTATAACCTTGACCGCGACCAGAGCCGCTTCCTGAAAACAAAGACCTTCGGAGGCAATGAGATAGTGGCCGGGACCCGCAGGCTGGCACTCATGAACCTCTTTTTGCACAACATCGGAGAAATAGACGGAGAGCCCATGATCTCCAATTCCGATGCCCTCATAGCCGATCCCAATATCAGGTACGACTACGTGCTCACCAACCCGCCCTTCGGGAAGAAGAGCAGCATGACCTTCACCAACGACGAAGGCGAGCAGGAGAAAGAAGATCTTACATACAACCGCCAGGACTTCTGGGTGACTACCAGCAACAAACAGCTCAATTTCGTGCAGCACATTCATACTATTCTTAAACCCGGGGGACAGGCAGCAGTGGTACTCCCTGACAACGTGCTCTTTGAAGGCGGAGCAGGTGAGACAGTACGCAAAAAACTCCTGGAGAACACTGACCTGCACACCATCCTGCGCCTGCCCACAGGTATTTTCTACGCCCACGGAGTAAAGGCCAATGTGCTGTTCTTTGAAGCAAAACCTGCATCAAAAGAACCCTGGACTCAGGAAGTGTGGATCTACGACTACCGCACCAACGTACACCACACCCTGAAAAAGAACCCCCTCAGGTTCACAGACCTTGAGGACTTCATCCGGTGCTATAACCCTGAGAACCGTTCCAAGCGCAGGGAAACATGGAGCGAGGCAGATTCCGAAGGCCGTTTCCGCAGATTCACCTACGAGGAAATATCAGCAAGGGACAAGACCAACCTGGACATCTTCTGGCTCAAGGATAAAAGCCTGGCAGACCTGGACAACCTGCCTGACCCCGATGTACTTGCCAATGAGATAATAGAGAATATAGAAGCAGGGCTGGAAAGCTTCAAAGAGATCGTGGAAACCCTCAACGGTAATGGCAAATGATCATGTTGTCCCCTGTACAAATCATCAGAAGTGGTTTGTCCTGGCCGTGAACAAAAGTTCATACTTTAATGTTCAGAAACCTGCAACATACGTATCTGTTGTTCCCCATAGTCTAGGGGAATGGTAAAAGTGAAGGTGCTGCCTTTACCGGGTTCACTTTCCACCCAAATGGTCCCACCGTGCATTTTAACGAACTGATTTATAAGGGCAAGACCAAGCCCGGTCCCGCTATACCTGCGCGTTGTGGAACTATCCACCTGGTAAAAGGGATCGAATATCCTCTCAATATTCTCTTTTGCTATACCAATACCATTGTCTGCTACAGAGATCTTCACATGGCTTTCATTCTGAGTGGCAGTGATGATCACAATCCCCCCGTAAAGTGTGAACTTTATGGAATTTTCCACAAGATTATAAACGATCTCTTTGAACTTGATGATATCCGCATTTATCTCATTGATCTGTGGATCAATATCAACTATCAGTTCTATGGATTTCCTGTTTGCAGCTGCCTGCATCATTGCACAGGTGTCCTGAATAGCATTGCACAGATCAAATTTCGTATAACTGAGACCCATCCGGCCATAATTGATACTGGATATATCCAGTATCCTGTTTATAATATTAAGGAGCAGATAGCCACTTTCAAGTATAGTCCCAATGTATTTTTTCTGTTGCTCGCTGATATTTCCCAGCTCACCGGCAAGCATCAGTTCTGAAAACCCGATTATAGAATTCAAAGGAGTTTTCAGTTCATGGCTGGTATTGGCCAGGAATTCGGTCTTGCTGCGATTAGCCTCATCAGAGACCATCTTTGCCCTGATGAGAGCTCTTTCTACCTGTTTGCGCTCAGTGATATCCCTGAAAAACACCAGGGACCCGTTAAGATCATCATAGTTGATCGGCACCGCAGAAACCTCAACATTGAAAGGTGTGCCGTCAAGCCTCAGGTAGATCTCCTCGATATTAGGTACGTTTTCGCGCATATCATTAAGAAGATGGATACGTTCACGTACAATATCACGAAAATCCGGATGGAAACGCTCCATAACAGGCTGACCTATTAACTGGCTTGCAGAATCAACGCCAAAAAGACGCAATGCTGCAGGATTGACATAGGCAAAGCAACCATTCGTCTGAACGAAAATGGCTTCAGGTGCATTCTCGACAAGCTGCCTGAAACGTGACTCACTTTCCATAAGAGCCTTCTGAGCTGCCCTTTCTTCGGTCTGGTCGCGGAAGACCAGGACAACTCCGATTATCTCGCCCTTCTCATTCACAATAGGCGAGCCACTATCAGCAATGGGTATCTCCCTATGGTCTTTTGAGATCAACAGCGTATGATTTGCCAGCCCTACTACCCGGCCTTCCCTCAATACTCTGCGCACGGGTATCTCAACCTGCTTTCGTGTATCTTCATTGACGATGTTGAAAATCTCCTCAAGCTGTTTTCCCCTGGCTTCGGTCTCTGTCCACCCGGTGAGCTTCTCAGCAACAGGGTTCATTTGCCGTAAGCATCCGTTAGTGTCAGTGGTGATGACCCCGTCACCAATACTGTATAAAGTGGTCCTGAAAAACTCTTCACTCTCCTTGAGCGCCTTTTCTGCAACCTTGCGCTTGGTGATATCCCTTGCAAAGGAAAGAGAGAATAGTTTTCCCTCATATTCCATATAATTTACAGTAACCTCTACAGGAAATTCAGTGCCATCCTTTTTGCAGTGGATGGTCTCGATAGTTCCCGACTTCAGATGTCTTACATTTTTCCTATGTTCAAGCCATGTCTCAATAGTAAATGTTGGATCAATATCCAATACCGTCATTGAACAGAGTTCCTCACGGGAATATCCCAGGGACTGGCACGCATGATCGTTCACACTCACTATTCTGCCATCAGGCTCTTCGATACGGAATATCCCCACAGCTGAATGATCGATGCAGAACTGGTTCAGGCGAAGTTCCTGCTCCATCCTGTTACGCTCTGTGATGTCATTTATAATAGAGTAGAGGAGCATTTTTCCGTTCATATAGATTGGACCGCTGAAAACCTCAACATCTCTCACGGAACCATCTGCCAGAAGATGTTTGAAAGAGAAATGAGTACGCTGGGCTTTAGTCGCAAGGTCCATTTCCTCTTTTACTTCTGAAGGAGACAATGTATTGATCTCTTTGATGTTCTTACTTTTGAGTTCTTCACGCGTCCAACCGTAGAAAGATACTGCTGCAGGATTTGCATCTACAATGTTGCCTGTATCAGGATCGATGACCAGCATGGCAGAGTGATTATTTTCAAACAGACTGCGATAGCGTGACTCACTTTCCCTGAGTGCTTCCTCTACATTCTTTTGCTCAGTAAGATCTGTAATTAAGCCCTCAATAGCTATTACTTTCCCATTGACGTCATAGACACCCTTTCCCTGTTCCCATACCCATTTTTTCTCTCCGGCTGCGGTAGTTATGGTATACTCGTCCTGGAATGTTTCTTTTCTGGAAAGCACTTCCTGCCATTTATGCCAGAGACGTTCCCGGTTTTCAGGAGTGATCAGCTCATTGAAAGAGGTATCCCTATTGTGCACAAGCGCTTCGGACCCATAACCTGTTAACTTGTAACAGCCTTCTGAAACAAATCGCATGGTCCACTCCCGATCATTGTCACACCTATATGCCATGCCAGGCAGATTTGAGAGAAGCATAGCATAACTCCTCTCCTTCTCAAGCAAGGTATTTTTCATGTCATATACACTGGTTTTTAGAATGTTGTGATTATGACAGGCCAGTTCAATGGTCGAGCATAATTGCTCATCTGAAAAAGGAGGTATCAAACAGCCGGATATGAGTATACCATCCAATGCCTGTAAAAGGGAATGGTCAACTGAGGAAGTGATCAAAATAACAGGAATATGGCCAGTTATTTCAGGAAAGTGCTGATATTGCTTTACTTCTTCAACAGGTACTTCAGACAGATCCAGTAAAAATGCATCATATTCTTTTCTTTTAGTCCTAAGGATCAGATCTTCTTTAGAAAGCGAGATTGTGGAAACTGAATACCCATTATCTTTAAGCCTTTTGAACAAATTTGGCATTTCATCTACAAAGCTATGTAGCATTGCAATCTTTTTCACTAGATCCCTTCACCAATCTTTCTGAGTAATGTTTAATTTTAACATATATAATAATTTAGGTTGTACCCCTGCACTGTCATTTTAAAAATGGAAAAAGAGAAGTTGCACCATAAAGCACAGTATATAATAACTAACATACATAAGTATAAAAATAATTCATGTAGCTTAAATATTTAAAAATATGTCCCGCTACAATAAGGATGAATATCGCTGGATCTTCATTTTTCGTCTGTTTTTGATGCCTTGCTCCGAGGTACCATGATGACAAAGGTGAAAAAGATATTGAGTATTGTTAAAGATGTACACCTTTTTTCTAGTGGTTGAGCAAAATATGGAAAACTAATTAAAAGCATCTCTTTTTTTAAAAAAGTTCTTATTGTACCACCTGTTTTAGCTAAATTAATTTAGTATGCCAAGCGCAGTTCATAAAAATGTTTAAATATTATTACCTAATACATAGGATTCCGATGTACTATAAAACATAAACAACATGAAATAATATAGTACACGCATGTTAAAAACCAAGGTGAAATCAATGCGTCAGGTAGCAATTTATGGGAAGGGAGGTATCGGGAAGTCAACAACAACCCAGAACCTCACAGCAGCGCTTGCAACAATGGGAAAGAAGATAATGCTTGTAGGATGTGATCCCAAGGCAGACTCGACAAGGATGCTGCTTGGGGGCCTCAGCCAGAAGACAGTGCTTGATACATTAAGGTCGGAGGGAGACGAATCAGTAGAACTTGATAACCTCTTGCAGACCGGATTTAGCGGAATTAAGTGCGTAGAATCAGGAGGACCGGAGCCCGGCGTGGGATGCGCAGGCAGGGGTATCATCACATCCATTGGTCTTCTGGAAAACCTGGGTGCATACGAGAATGACCTTGATTATGTGTTCTATGATGTGCTGGGTGATGTGGTATGTGGGGGATTCGCAATGCCCATCCGTGAAGGAAAGGCAAAGGAGATCTACATTGTCGCCAGCGGAGAACTCATGGCCATCTACGCTGCAAATAACATCTGTAAGGGTATACAGAAGTATGCAAAAGGGGGAGCGCGGCTCGGTGGCATAATCTGCAACAGCAGAAAGGTGGATGGAGAACGTGAACTCCTCGAAGCGTTCGCTGACAGGCTCGGAAGCAAGCTGATCCACTTCGTGCCCAGGGACAACATCGTGCAGAGAGCAGAGATCAACAAGAAAACTGTCATCGATTTTGATCCAAACTGCCAGCAGGCACAGGAATACCTGACCCTTGCAGAGAATATCGAGAACAACGATAAGTTCGTAGTGCCAAAGCCCCTGGAAATGGAGGCATTGGAATCAATGATGGTAGAGTTTGGTATCATCGAGCTGTGAGGTGGAACAAATGCAGATGATCCGCGCAATAGTAAGGCCCGACAAGGTCACAGACATCGTTGAGTCACTGGAGAAGGAAGGTTACGTTTCCCTCACCAAGATGGATGTCTTCGGCCGGGGCAAGCAAAGAGGTATCCACACGGCTGAGGTACAGTTCGATGAACTGCCAAAGACAATGCTCATGATGGTGGTAAGTGACGAAGAAAAACCAGTTGTCATCGATATAATTAAAAAGGCCGCACGCACCGGCAAGTATGGTGACGGGAAGATCTTCGTGAGCCCTGTGGAAAACGCATATACGATACGTACCGGAGAAGCGGTCCTGTAAAAGACCAAGGGGGACAACATGAAGGAAATAACGGCAATAATCCGCATGAACAAGATGCAAAGGACCAGAGATGCACTTTCGGACTGCGGATACCCCTCTTTTACCGTGCAGAAGGTGATGGGAAGAGGAAAGCAGAAGGGACTCTGTTATGAGTTCGACCCGCCTCTTCCACGGCCTGAAGGCATTGCCACAAAGGAGTGCATGCCCTTTGTGCCAAAGAGATTGTTCACAATAGTTGTGGATGATAAGGCAGCACCAACGATCATACGGAAGATCATAGAAGTCAACCAGACAGGGCATTTCGGAGACGGGAAGATCTTCGTCATCGACATCCCTGAAGCTGTAGGGATAAGGACCGGAGAAGAAGGAGAAATCACTGTAGGAGGCGAAAACCTGTGAGCTCAGAGATAGAATTCACACAGAATATTATTGATGAAATGCTCAGGGCCTATCCTGAAAAGGTGGCAAAGGACCGCAGAAAGCATTTAGTTGTCAGGGACTGCTCCGTGGAGCAGCACATTGAAGCGAACAGCAAGGTAGTACCCGGCATTATGACAAACCGCGGCTGTGCCTTTGCCGGAGGTAAGGGTGTGGTCATGGGACCCATCAAGGACATGGTGCATATCGTGCACGGGCCCATCGGTTGTGCATATTACACCTGGGGAACAAGACGCAATTTCGCAAAGGCCGAAGAGGGCGGAGATAACTACATGCAATACTGTTTCTGCACTGACATACAGGAAACGGACATAGTTTTTGGTGGCGAGAAAAAATTAAAGGCAGCCATTGATGATGCTGTACGTATATTCAAGCCAGGTGCCATCTCCATCTGTGCCACCTGTCCAGTGGGTCTCATAGGTGATGACATTGAATCTGTGGCCTTGCAGGCAGAAAAGGAACATGGGATAAAGGTCATGGGCCTGCGTTGTGAAGGTTACCGTGGGGTCAGCCAGTCCGCAGGACACCACATTGCAAGCAACGTACTCATGGAACATATCATAGGTACTGAAGAGCTCGAGAACCCCACTCCTTTTGACATCAACATATTCGGTGAATACAACATTGGAGGCGACCTATGGGAAATAAAGCCCCTGTTCGAGAAGATCGGCTATCGCATAGTTTCAAGCTTTACAGGTGACGGTTCATACCACAACCTCGCAAAGGCACACAGGGCAAAGCTGAGCATCCTGCTATGCCATAGGTCTGTCAACTACACCAACCGCATGATGGAAGAGAAGTACGGTGTCCCCTGGCTTAAGGTGAACTATGTGGGTATCGAAGGGACCAGGAAGTCCCTGATGAAGATGGCAAGGTTCTTCGATGACCCTGAGCTTACAAAGCGCACTGAAGAGGTCATAGCCGAAGAAATGGCAAAGATTAAACCTGAACTTGAGAAATACATAAGGAAGCTGCAGGGTAAGAAGGTCTTCATCTACTCCGGTGGCTCCAGATCACACCACTACCAGAACCTGTTCGAAGATCTTGGAATGAAGGTGGTGGTCGCTGGATATCAGTTCGCTCACAGGGATGACTACGAAGGCAGACATATCCTGGAAACCATGAAGGAAAAGGCATCAAGCAGCATACTTGAAGACCTGCACTATGAGAAGGATGAAGACTTCACACCTGCCATAAGTGAAGCACGCATGAAGGAACTTAAGGAAAAGCTGGGCCTCATGGACTACGAAGGCATGTTCCCCGAAACCTGGGATGGCACAGTGATCGTGGATGACCTGAACCACTATGAGACAGAGTTCCTCATAAAGGAGCTGAAGCCCGATCTTTTCTGTTCGGGTATCAAGGACAAGTACTGGGCTCAGAAGATGGGAGTGCCATCCAGACAGATACATTCCTACGACTATAGTGGAAGATACACCGGATTTTCGGGAGTTCTTAAATTCGCAAAGGATGTGGACATGACAGTGAACAGCCCTACCTGGAAGTACATGAAGACGCCCTGGAAGGCAGAGTAAGAAGGAGGGAATAAGATGTTAGATTATACCCCGAGAGAAGAAGTACACAGAGATGCACTGGTAGTCAACCCGGCGAAGATCTGTCAACCCATAGGTGCTGTGTATGCGGCCATGGGTATACGCAACTGTATGCCCCACAGTCACGGATCACAGGGATGCCTGTCTTACCTGCGTATGTGCCTTTCGAGGCACTTCCGTGAGCCTACGGCGGCTACAAGCAGCAGTTTCTATGAAGGCACCGCAGTGTTCGGAGGTGCGTCGAACCTGAAGGAAGCCCTTGCCAACATTGAGGTCATCTATCAGCCTGAAGTCATCGCAGTACACACAACATGTGTGGCAGAAACCATCGGTGACGATGTAAAGCGTATTGTAGAGGATGTGCAGATGGAAGAGCTCATCGATCCGTCCATCAAGGTCTGCGCTGCATCCACACCCAGTTATGTGGGTTCCCATGTAACAGGTTATGACAACATGGTAGAGTCCTTTGTCACTACCTTTGCAAAGAAGAGCAAGCCCAACGGCAAGCTCAATATCATACCAGGTTTCGTGAACCCCGGAGACATCCGTGAGATCAAGAGAATACTTGCCGTAATGAAGGTGCCCGCGATCGTTTTCCCGGATCAGACAGACGTGTTCGACTCCGGGATATCCGGCATCAGAGAACTATATGCAAGAGGCGGGACTCCCATAGGCGATGTTGAAGACACGGCCAATTCTCTGGGAACCATTGCATTGTGTAACCTGGCCGGTGGTGCCGCGGCAAAGGCTCTCAAGAACAAGTTCAAGGTTCCCTCAAGGGTGGGGCCCGTACCCATTGGTATCCGATACACTGACAGGTTCGTCATGGATGTTGCAGAAATGGCAAATGTTCCCATCCCCCCGGAGCTGGAAGAAGAAAGGGCAAGAGTTGTCGATATGATGACAGATGCACATCCTCACTTCCATGCTAAGAAGGTGGCAATATTCGGGGACCCTGACATTATAGGAGGTCTTGCAAGTCTTGTCCTTGAGATGGGGATGGAACCCACGGTCGTCCTCACAGGCACTTCGAGCAAGAAGTTCGAAAAGGAGGTTTCGGACATGGTACACCCCCTGTACCCGCAGGCACAGATATTGTCCGGATCAGACCTGTTCACCCTCCACCAGCTCATCAAGAGAGAGCCGGTGGACATGCTCATGGGCAACACCTATGGCAAGCACATAGCTCTTGCAGAAAACATACCCCTTATCCGAGTAGGGTTCCCGGTCATGGACAGGGCGAACCTGCATCATTTCCCGATCATGGGATACTCCGGAGCGGCCTGGCTGGTCGAGCGGATAGGGAACACGTTCCTGGACATCAGGGACAAGACCGTAGACGAATGCATGCTTGAGGTTGTGCAATGATTTGAAAGGAAGTGAGGGTATGCCGGAAATGACAAACTTTGTAACTACTCTGGAAGAGAGGCAGCCGTATATTGCCTTGAAGCAGAAAGTTAAGGGCGAAACTTTGCTTGCCTGCGATAACACATCCATTGCAGGGGCCATGAGCCAGAGAGCATGTGTATATTCGGGTGCCAGAGTCGCACTTAACCCTGTCACGGATGCAGTACACCTTGTCCATGGCCCCATAGGCTGTGCAAGCTATACCTGGGACATAAGGGGCAGCAAGTCCAGCGGTAAGGAAACTTACCGCACCAGTTTCTCCACTGACATGAAGGAAATAGATGTGGTGTTCGGTGGTGAGAAAAAACTTGCCAGGGCAATCGATGAACTTGTTGATTTATACAAGCCGCCTGTGGTTTTCGTATATTCCACCTGCATTGTCGGAATAATAGGTGATGATCTGGAAGCAGTCTGCAAGGCTGCCAGCGAAAAGAATGGCATACCCGTGATACCTGTTAAGTCTGAAGGGTTCAAGGGAACGAAGTCCGATGGATACAAGGCCGCATGTGAAGCATTGAAGGTACTCATAGGTACAAAGGAAGGAAACATCAGGTCCCCTTACCGTATCAACCTGATAGGGGAATTCAATGTTGCAGGAGATGTCTGGCTGGTGAAGCCTCTATTTGAGGAAATGAGGATACAGGTAGTAACATCACTTACAGGCGATTCCACGGTACAGAGCATATCCGAGTGCCATAGAGCCCAGCTTAATCTGGTGCAGTGCACCGGCTCCATGACAACTTTAGCCAAGTGGATGAAGGAAGAGTATGGAATACCTTTCAGGAAGGTTAGTTACTTCGGAATAGAGGATCTGAGCACTGCCTTAAGGGAAACGGCTGAGTTCTTCGGTTCGGAAGAAATGAATCAGAAGGCAGAAGAGATCATAGCCAGAGA
This sequence comes from Methanomethylovorans sp., assembly GCF_050177135.1. Lineage (NCBI taxonomy): Archaea > Methanobacteriati > Methanobacteriota > Methanomicrobia > Methanosarcinales > Methanosarcinaceae > Methanomethylovorans > Methanomethylovorans sp. Next base: position 1,325 of record NZ_JBFXHJ010000027.1, on the reverse strand, counting down.
AACGGCCAAGATCATGCCTGATATCCGGCGTATTCGCTCACGGCTTGAAGGAAAGCGAGCAGCGATCTATATGGGAGGGGCTGCAAAGGCCCTTACCCTCATCAAGGGATTCAGGGAACTTGGCATGGAAGTGGTGATCATTGGCACGCAGACCGGAAAGAAGGACGATTACCTCCAGATAAGTTATGAAGTGAAGGACGGAACGGTCATTGTAGATGATGCGAATCCCCTGGAACTTGCAGAACTGCTGGTAAAGCAAAAGGCTGACCTTATGGTCGCAGGAGTCAAGGAAAGGTTCCTTGCTTACAAGACAGGTGTTGCATTCTGTGATTTCAACCACGACAGAGTAGTTGAGTTCGAAGGTTTTGAGGGATTCCTCAACTTTGCCAGAGAAATGGATTCATCTATCAACAGCCCGGTCTGGAAGGCCGCTAAGAGCAATATCAAGGATAGTGTGGACAATCAGGCCATTAAGGTGCAAAAAGTTCCGGGAACACATATTGAGAACGTACAGGAAGATGCGGCTATCATCAGAGGGATGGAAGCATGACAGAAAGAAATTATACAACTGTCAACCCTTGTGTGATGTGTCAGCCCATGGGGAGTGTGATGGCCTTTAAGGGCATAGAGAGTTCCATGGTGCTTATGCATGGCTCCCAAGGCTGCAGCACATATATGAGGCTGCACCTCTCGCATCATTTCCGTGAACCTGTGGACATAGCTTCCACATCCCTCAGCGAGAGAGGAGCAGTTTACGGAGGTAGCGAGAACCTGAAGAAGGGACTAAGGAATGTGATAACACGATACCATCCGAAGGTCATAGGTGTTACTACGACATGTCTCGCAGAGACCATAGGAGATGATGTTGGAAGGATATTGACAGAATTCAGGGAAGAAGATAAAAATGCTGATGACGTTCACATAATTTCCGTATCTACCCCCAGCTATGAAGATAGCCACACAACAGGTTTTATCAAGGCAGTGGACGCCATTGTCCGGCATTTTACCGAATACGGTATGGGAAATGACATATTCAACAACAAGCTCAATGTGGTGCTTGGAGAGCACATCGCACCTGAAGATACCCGGGAACTGAAAAGAATACTGACAGCTATCATTGGGCTCAGATCCTTTATATTCCTGCCCGATGCATCGGAAACCTTCGATGCCCCCATGACCGGAAAGGTGGAAAAGATATTTCCCGGCGGTACCCCATTATCTGACATCATATACATGAAGAACTGTGCTGCAAGTATCGGCCTGGGAATAACCAGTGATAACAGAGCTGTGGATCATCTTGAGACAAAGTACAACGTTCCTGCAAA
>NZ_JBFXHJ010000026.1:2545-20168 GCF_050177135.1 Methanomethylovorans sp. | reverse complement strand
TACCCATCACGGGCTCCAGTATGAAAGCTGCAATATCTTTTCCGTACTTTTCCATGACCTGTGTAAGTGCCTCTATATCGTTGAAAGGCACCTGCAATGTATTCCTTGTGAAGTCTTCAGGTACTCCCAGAGAGTCGGGTTTTCCCAGAGTGGTGGCACCTGAACCGGCTTTAACGAGCACTGCATCATGTGCTCCATGGAAACCGCCTTCTATCTTGATGAACTTGTTCCTGCCGGTAAAACCACGGGCAACACGCAGTGCGCTCATAGTAGCCTCAGTACCGGTGGACACGAACCTTACCATATCTATGCTGGGGTATATCCCTGCTATCCTTTCCGCAAGCTTGATCTCCAGTTCCGTGGGAGTGCCGTACAACCAGCCCTTATCAAGCTGTTCGATGATAGTCTGCTTTATTTTTGGGTTGGCATGTCCAAGTATCTTTGGCCCGTATGCAAGGCAGAAATCTATGTACTCATTGCCATCAGCATCGGTTATCTTCGATCCAGAGGCAGATGATGTATAAAATGGAAAGGGTTTTATGGCCCTGACAGGACTGCTAACTCCACCTGGTATTAGTTTTCGTGCTTTCTCATATAATTTCTCTGATCTTGCCAATTCCATTAACATCACCATTCTATTATTTTAACATCCTTGCAAGGTCCTTAGCAAAATAGGTCAGTATCATGTCTGCTCCTGCTCTTTTGATGGAAAGCAGGGATTCATACATGACCTTATTCTCATCCAGCCAGCCCAAACGTGCAGCAGCTTTCAGCATTGCGAACTCCCCGCTGACATTGTATGCAGCAGTGGGCATCTTGAACTCTGTCTTGATGCGATAGAGTACGTCGAGGTAAGGAAGGGCGGGTTTTACCATAATGACATCAGCCCCTTCCAATATATCCAGTTCTGCTTCCCTTATTGCTTCATCAGAATTTGCAGGGTCCATCTGGTAGCTGGAACGGTCGCCAAACGAATATCCGGAATCAGCTGCTTCCCTGAAAGGTCCGTAAAAAGCAGAAGAATACTTCGCAGCATATGACATTATAGGCACATCACTACAGTTACTTTTGTCAAGTGCATCTCTTATTGCAGTTATCATACCATCCATCATTCCGGAAGGAGCTACCATATCTGCTCCGGCCATTGCATGACTTACTGCAGTTTTTCCAAGCAGGGGAAGTGTGGGATCGTTCAATATCTGTTCATGTTCCATATCAACTACGCCACAATGGCCATGGCTTGTATATTCGCACAGGCATACATCTGTTATAACATACATATCCTTTCCAAGCTCGCTCTTTATCTCGCGCACCGCCCGCTGTACTACATCATCCTGGCCCCATGCGCTGCTGCCTTCCTCATCTTTTGTGGAAGGTATCCCAAAGAGTATCACTGCAGGAATCCCCAGGTCTGCTGCTTCTTTAGCATCATCTGCTGCCATATCTACGGGAAGCCGGGAGATTCCTGGCATTGAGGACATTGCCAGTGGTGAATCGATATTTTCGTCCACGAACATGGGATAGATAAGGTCATCGACCGAAATTGAGGTTTCACGGACCATATCTCTTATCTTGCCGCTTCTTAGCCTTCTCATCCTAACCTGTGGGAACATTTGATCACTTCTGTTATTTGCATTTATTTTTATTCTTTTCCGGGATCTTATCAATATTGAACAACCTTGAGACCACATCCAGCAGATCATCATCGTTCATTTCTGCAGCGTTGCGCAGTACTTTTGTAGGCTCTGCCAATATCTTATTGACAATTGAATGTGTAAGGTCATCCAGCACTTTGTTCTCTATCTCACCAATGGTGTGGTAGGCGCGCAGTTTAGTTACTGCACGTTCTTTTTCCTGCTTTCTTACATTATACACATTGGCATAAATGGCAGAAACTATGTGGTCGGCTTTCTGCTGCTTGTACTGTTTCAGAAGCAAGCACATCTCCTCATCAACTATTTTTTCTGCCTTCTTCGCTTCTTCCTTGCGTTGTGCAAGATTCCTTTCGTTTATGATCCTTAGATTATCGATATTGTAGAGTTTGACATGCTCTATCTCTGCAACACTAGATTCAATATCTCTCGGGTTGGCGATATCGATGAGAAGTAGGTCCCTTTCCCGGTCTTTCATGATCTCTTCTATCAATGATCTTTTAAGTACATAGTGCGGTGCTGATGTGGCACTGATAACTACATCTGCCTTGCGTACATTTTCGGCCAGGTTCTCAAAACGCACTGCATGGCCTCCCATGCTATTGGCCAGATCTCGGGCTTTTTCAAAAGTACGGTTCGCTATATATATCAGGTCCATATCTCTATGGGCAAGCGCCCTGGTCACAAGAGTTCCCATCTCCCCGGTGCCTATCACGAGGATCATTTTTCCTTCCAGGCCTCCAAACACCATTTCAGCCAGATCGACTGCAGCTGAGCCAATAGATACCGCACCTCTGTTCACTTCCGTTTCCGTGCGGACGCGCTTACCTACCTGTATGGCTTTGCTGAAGGCCGTATCAAGCATTCTTTCGGTCGTACCTATTTTTTTTGCTAGCAGGTACATATCTCTTATCTGGCCAAGGATCTGGTCCTCACCGACTATCATGGATTCCAGTCCGCAAGCCAGCCGAAGCAGGTGTAAGAGTGATTCGTTGTGGTCCAGGAACTCGACCACCTGTAAGGGAAAAGCCATACTTTTTGCAAAATTGAACAGCACACTGCTGCCTTTCGGGGAAACCACATATATCTCTATACGGTTACAGGTCTTCATTACCACACATTCGTGGACGAACTCATTGGAATAAAGGTTCCTGAGCACTTCTTCAAGGTCACCGTTCCAGGACCTTTCCATTTCTTCGATACTGGCTTTGGAATGGGTTATCACCATGCTGTTTATCTCAGTCAATGTGTACCTCCATCGTTGCTAATGGGCGGCTCCATTTCTGAGATATGGGAGTGTGGTTCCATGATATCAATCTTTCTTATTGATTTGTTCCTGTACTATATCATATGCTCTCTTATACGCTTTTTCGTATGATCCAGCGATATCTTCCCAGACCATCGGATCTTCCAGTACTTTCCAGAGGATCGATCTGCGATGCTTTTGTTCTTCCACATGTTCCTTTAGGTAGTTTCTGATATCGTTCTGCAGTATTATCATCTGTTCGTATTCGGGGGTAATGACCTTTTCGATTTTCTGACGGACATATCTTGAAAAAGCCGGGCTTGAACCAGTAGTGGAAATACCTATTACAAGATCTCCTCTATGGATCACAGCTGGTATCGTAATTTCGCCTATGATGTCTACCTGATTTGTCAATATGTTCAGGGACCTTGCAATGGATGTGATCCTATCGTTTATTTGTCTGTTACTGGTTGCAGGTATAACTAGAAAAGAGCTGCTTATCAGCTCTATGATCTCTTTGTCCGAAAGCGTGCCTGCATCCGCTCGTATCAGGGTTACAAGATCTTGATCGTGGAGTTCACTGAGTCTGTGAGAGAAATTTCTGCTGACCACAATCGTATTTGCATATTCGCTGAACAATTCTGCCTTTCTTTCCCCTACGGAGCCTCCGCCAAAGATCACCACTGTTCTGCCGTGCAGGTCGACCATCAGCGGAAGAAATCGTTTGTTCTCTGGCATGTTATTCTCCTATTTTATACCGGGATCTATGATGTTACTAAAGTCTTATGCCAATCTTCTTAAATTCTTTTTCACTGAACATGACCTTATAGTCATCTATCCCTGTAAGCTTTGATATTTCTTCGGCAATGGCCAGACAGTCATCACGGGAATACGAATGGACCATTGTGAAAATATTGTACGGCCAGCCCGGATGACGGGGGCGGGCATAACAATGTGTCACATCATCTATGGTTGCCATTAGTCTACCCACATCTTCTACATCTTCATCGGGAACGTTCCAGACGCACATTGCATTAGCAATGATGCCGATATCCCGATGTCCTATGGAGGCGCCGAATCTTCTGATAATACCCAGCTCTTTCATCAACTTGATCTGCTTAACAACTTCTTCCTCGGTTATGTCAAGCTGTTGTGAAATATCTTGATAAGGTGATGAAGTGATGGGTATACCTTCCTGTGTCAGGATAAGTATCTGTTTTTGAATATCTGTCATTTCCATAGTATCACTTTATCTTGAACTTAACTCCTATTTTGAACAGCTGGGTGGTTGGCAGGTCCATCATTGGGCATTGGATCTCCTGCCTCAGTTCCTCGAGTATTTCCTGCAGGCGTTCACTGCTGGATGCGGAGAGTGTGAACCATACATTGTAATCCCCGGGGCGCAGGTAGTTGTGTGATACTTCAGGATAGGAATTTATTAGTTCTGCAATGTGTTCTATTTTCTCTTCCGGGGCTTTCAACGCAACAAGCGTACCTACACGACCGGTCTCTTTACTGTTTATAATAGGTCCTATACGCCTTACAGCTCCTTCGTCCAGAAGGCGTTGCATGCGTTTGATCACTTCGTCCTCAGAGATCCCTGTCTTATCTGCCAGTATCCTGAAAGGGTGTGCATCAAGTGGAAAATCCAGTTGTACAAGATTGAGCAGTTTCTTATCTGTTTCATCTAGCCGGATCATGTGAGTCCTCGTTTTTGGGTATGTAAATACAGTATGGTTCTTCGGCGAGGTAGTCTCCAGTAGCTGCATAAGCTCGTGCCCGGCACCCTGCGCATACATTCTTGAATTCGCATCTGCCACATTTGCCTTTCAATTTTGAAGTATCTCTCAGGTCTTTGAATACCTGTGCATCTGTCCAGATTTCCCTGAAGGGCTGCTGCCTTATGTTACCTGCAAGCACTGGAAGGTATCCGCAGGGATACACATCACCTGTACTGGAAACAAAGCAAAAACCGGTGCCTCCAAGACAACCTTTTGTCATTGCCTCGTATCCATGCGTTTTGATCGAGACATCAATACCCTCTTTCTTGGCACGCTGGCGCATTATACGGAAATAATGAGGTGCACATGTTGCTTTCAACTGGATAGGTGTTGTTTTTTGCTGGTCATAGAACCAGTTAAGGACACGCTCATACTCAACAGGAGGTATCTCTTCATTTTCCAGTTCTTTACCCCGGCCGGTGGGTACAAGCAAAAATATATGTAAAGCCTCTGCACCGATATCCTCTGCCATTCTAAGGATATGGGGTATCTCATCAACATTCCTTTTTGTAACAGTAGTATTTATCTGGAATTCTATACCTGCTTTTTTAAGTGCTTCTATACCTCTCATGGAACCTTCAAAAGCACCCGGAACACAGCGGAAATCGTCATGTGAACTTGCAGTAGCGCCATCGAGACTTACGCTCACCCTTTTGATGCCTGCTTCAAGAAGCTGCTTTGCAACCTCTTCGGTGACAAGTGTACCATTTGTGGCAAGCACAACCCTTAGTCCCTTTTCGGTACCATAATGTGCTAGTTCGTAGACATCTCCTCTTACAAGAGGTTCACCACCGCTAAGGATCAAAATGGGATTGCCCATTTCCACTATCTCGTCTATGAAATGTTTCGCTTCCTTAGTGTCAAGCTCTCCTTCAGGTATCTGTGAAGTGGAGGACCCTCTGCAGTGTTTACAAGAAAGGTTACAGCCAGCGGTCAGTTCCCACGCAATTAATCTGGGAGGTTTGAAAGAAGGCTCGATATTTTGTTCCATATTGATCTCAAAGATTTCATTTATTTTCAGCATTAAATCCATAAATTTAAGTGCCTATCTTTAGCACTTCCATATCTTATGACAATCGACTTAAATAGGATGTGTCTATACTCACTAACCCATATTAATAATTAGTTGTGTTGCTTAAAGACGCGGACATGTAACTATGAAGTATGGGCATTTGTTCACAGATGATCAGCATGCAATAAAGGTGTTAATGTGGAAGCTTTCGTTGTTGCCTTCTTTATAACCTGGATAGTTATACTTTTATATATCCTTCGCATGATTAGGACTTATTCCCATTTGCAACGTGAGATAAACATACTTAAGAAAGTGGGCAGGAATTGAGTTAGGTATGGAAAAACAGCAAAAAACCATTGTAGCTATCCTGTTCGTGACATTGGTTGTGGTAATTGGTCTGTGGGGAGTTGATTTTTCCCAGGGTTACTCAATGGTATCCGAATTGACAAATGATCCCCAATCACATATAGGGAATGAGGTCAATACCATGGGCAACATAAAGAACGGGACTTTACAGGTAGCACCAGGCATTATTACTTTTTTACTGGTAGATGTGGAGGATCATGTTTCTGAGATCCAGGTAGAGTATACCGGTGATTTGCCTGCAAGCTTTGCTGAAGGGCAGGGTATCAGTCTGAGCGGGACCATGGTTTCTGCTCAGAAGATAGAAGCGCACCAGATAGTGATGGGATGCCCATCTAAATATACTGGGTAATGTTATTTGAATGGGCAAAGCAAGATAGCGGATATGGTAAAATTATGATGAGAGTCGAGGATTTTGAGGAGTACAGGCAGATCAATCTAGCACTTGCCGGTCTTATCCACAAGATGGCTGAGTCTTCTCAGATGAAGAAGATGTTAAATCACGTGTGCAGTTCTGGTGGAAAAAAAATAAGACCTCTCATCCTAATGCTTTCCACAGAAGTATGTGGCGGAGATATGAATAAGAGTATCGATGCTGCACTGGCCATTGAGCTGATACATTCAGCTTCTCTGACCCACGATGATCTTCTTGATGGTGGTATCCTAAGAAGGGGAATGCCTTCGGCCCATGAGAAATATGGAGTTGCAGCGGCACTTCTTTGTGGTGATTTTCTCATCTCTAAGGCGATAACACTCATCTCTTCCTATGGGCATGATGCAGTCTATGAGTTCGGAAGTGCAGGAATGTACATGGCTGAAGGGGAAACGATAGATATAAAAAGTGTGAACGAGGAATTCAGGCAGAAGAACTATTTCGATTGCATTAATAAAAAAACAGCTTCTCTTTTTGCATCCAGTGCAGCGATAGGAGCATATATCGCAGGATGCAGTAAGGATGAAGCTTTGCGATTCCATGCATTCGGAGAGAATGTGGGCATAGCATACCAGATAGTTGATGATCTTCTGGAGTTCCTTGAAGAACTTGAAGACAAAAAGTCCACACAAGAATCAGTTACATTACCTCAGATATTCAATCGTGCTCTGGGACGTGAAGAGGCAGTAAAAAGGACCATTGCAGAGGTTCACAGGTATGTGGGTTTTGCCAAAGACCTGTTAAGCACTTTCAGGCCATGTCCTGCAAGGGAAAAATTGCTGCTGATAACTGATTATATAACAGTTGACCTGCTCCCAGGCAAGATATGAAATCTCCTATTAATTTAAATTTCAGGTGAATGGATGCGAGTATACGATAGATCGGTTATCAGAATAGATGCTGGTATCGAGAATGGGAAAGTAGTGCTTGAAAGTGAAGGGCCATTAAATCCTATTGCTAAACCAATTATCAGCAGGATCAATGGTATCTTTCAGGAAGAGAAGCCTATATATGCAGATGATGAGAATATCGTTTTTTCAACGTGGGTCCCCCCTGTACCGGGTGATGTGTTCAACAGGCTCATCAGTGCAGAAATAAGCTCTATTCTCAAAAAAAGGGTTCCGGATCAGTTTTCCATTGGCATCACTTCCAGGTGCCCTAATAATTGCATACACTGTGGGGCTGCTGATATCGTTACAAAGACCGAACTTACCATCGAGCAGATCAACTGTACAGTATCGCAGGCTATTGAACTTGGTTCTTACCATATTTCCATTGATGGCGGTGAGACCATGATGCGCAATGATCTCCCTGAAATGGTAAAGGCCGTGGACAAGAACAAAGCTATTGTTACCTGCTTTACTTCCGGTTTCAGGCTTACAGAAGAAAGGGCGAAGGATCTGAAGGCTGCTGGTCTTTATGCCACGCATATAAGTATTGATAGTCCCCGGGAAGAGGAACATGACCGGGTTAGAGGGCGTGAGGGAGCTTTTAAGGACAGTTTAGATGGAATTAAGAATACTCTGGAAGCAGGCATGTTAGCTGATATGTTCGTAGTTGTTTCACCTCACAACATCGATGAACTTGAGGATTTCTACGGGCTTGCTGAAAACCTGGGCATGCATGAATTGTCCATCTATGAGATCGTTGCAGTTGGGCGTTGGCTGGAACACGAGGATGAGGTCATTTCAGACTCAGATGTGAAGATGCTGGGAAGGTTCCAGAAGGAAAAGAACACAAAGCCAAGTGGTCCAAGAGTGACAGCTCTTCCATATTTCATGGGACCTGATCAGTTCGGTTGTTTCGCTGGCAGAAGATGGATGCATGTCACAGCGGGAGGAGATGTTCTTCCCTGTGCTTATACTCCTTTCTCTTTTGGGAATATAGCGGAGGAAGGGCTGGATACTATCTGGAAGCGGATGGGGCAACATGAAGCGTACAGGAAGAATGCAGATTTTTGCAGGATGCGGGACCAGAGGTTCAGGCAAAAATACATTCATGTTATCCCCAAAGATGCCTCATTGCCATTACGGCTTGATAGGCCTTAACAGAAAAAGGATGTTGTCCATTACATTGGGATATCATCCTCTGATATCTTTTTGCACTTCAATATTGCACAATATATATGAATTGAATTATATAATATTTAAGTTTGGTGGGGCTCATGAAACCGAATACTTTATATTCAAAGTTACAATTACAGTGGGTATCTTATCACATCAAGCGAATTAGTAATCACCTTTGCATGAGGATTATGCATGGCCAAAGATAAAATCTTATCAGAAATCAAACAAGCAGAAACCAATGCGCGGGATATGGTGGACGGTGCCATTAAGGAGAAGAATGATCGCATTTCCAAAGCCCGTGTTGAGGCCAGAGAGATTATAAAACAGGCTGAGGTGGATGCTCATAAGTCGGCTCAGAGCACTCTCAGATCTGCAGAACATGAGCTTGCTTCCGAAAAGCAGAAAATCATCGAACAAGGTAAAGAGGAAGCAAACATTGTAGCTAAGAATGCAAAGGCAAAAGTCGATCAGGCAGTAGAGAACCTCATAAAAGAATTTGAGAGGGCGGTCCATGCTTAAGCCAAGACAAATGAGTCGTGCTTTAATTATTGGCCACAAGGATCTTCTTGAAGAAACCATTGAGGTCCTTCATCAAACAAATCTGTTCCAGATAGAGGACTATATTGAGGACGATTCAGGTCTTAAGATCGGCAAGCCCTTTGGTGATGTAGATTCTATTTCTAAGACATTGATCAAGATTCGATCTATAGCCAGCTTCCTTGAAGTTAAGAACGAACCTTCTAAAAAACAACAGGCTTCCACTCTTTTGCATGACCTCGATCCCACTCTTGAAGTTTTGGACAAGGAAGTTTCTGCAAGGATCGAACGGAAGAATGGATTGGAAGCAAGGACCAAGGAGATCGAATCCCTCAAGAAAGATCTGTTGCCTTTTGTAGATATTCCGCTTGATCTTGCTCTATATCGAGGGTATGACAGCTTGGCAGTATTTTCTGGTGTTGTGAAGGGAAATATTGAAACTGAGATATCAAGCATAACTGGATCCTATGAATTGTATTCAAACTCTAAATCAGGAACTATTGTGCTCTTTGTGCCTAAAAAGTATGCAGAAGATATTTCTAAGGTTCTTCCCGATTTTGAGTACAGGGAACTTAAAGTTCCTGATCAGCAAGGTATGCCGGCGGAAATCTTCTCTAAAATAGATGCAGAGAGGACAGACCTTCTCAAGCAGATAGAAGGAATAGATGCAGATATCACAGCGCTTAAGGATAAATATAAAGACTTCATCCTGGCAAGTAATGAGGTGCTCTCTATCAAGGCAGATAAATCTGAAGCTCCCCTGCATATTGCCACATCTGAAAGCACTTTCCTTATAGAGGGCTGGGTTCCTTCTGACAGTTATAATAAACTTGAAAGAGCTGTTTCCAGAACAACCCAGAATCGTGTGTTCGTAACGCAGCAGGAGATCGAGCATGAACAGGAACCAATTGTTCCTGTAGAGTACGATAATCCCAAGATCGTCAGACCTTTGCAGGAGATCATGAACCTGTATGCACGTCCCAGATATAAGGAATTAGATCCTACTAGTCTCATATTCATCACTTTCCCATTGTTCTACGGAATGATCCTTGGTGACATTGGTTATGCCTTTATCCTGATGGCACTTGCTTTTATCATCAAGAAAGCAGTAAAATCTGATGCAGTAAAGCCTCTCATGGACATACTGATCTACTGTCAGATCTCGACGTTGATCTTTGGTGTCCTTTATGGCGAATTCCTCGGATTCCCTCTTGCGGGTATCGTATCTCACGGGGAGATCGAGGCTGGTCTGATCCCTGGTTTTAATACCATCGACCTGTTTGCTTCTCCTGTAGGCGGAGAGATGATCACTTATCCCATACACAGGACTCATCTCGTAATGACAATGATCGTACTTACTGCATTGATAGGTGTGATCCACATTAATATAGGATACATCCTGGGATTCATAAACGAGAACAGAAAACATGGTTTTTCCGCAGCTTTTATGGAGAAGGGCAGCTGGATGGTAATTGAGCTTGGAATACTGCTCGGAGCTCTTGGATATACCGGAGTTCTGCCATCTGCAATGGTATATGCAGGTATAATTGTATTCCTTGTAGGTTTTGTGATGTTGCTCAAAGGCGAAGGTATCAAGGGACCTGTGGAATTACCGTCCTTACTTAGTAACTCTTTATCCTACACTCGTTTGATAGCTGTAGGATTATCTTCTATCTATATTGCATCAACTGTCAACATGATCGCATTTGAGATGATGTGGCCTGAGAAATTCGGACCCATGACGGTGGGTGCAATACTTGTATTCATATTCGGGCATGCTTTAAACACTGTCCTGAGTATTATTGCCCCCGGACTGCACGCTTTGAGATTGCAGTACGTAGAATTCTTCGGAAAGTTCTACGAGGGAGGCGGACGTAAATATGATCCATTTGGATATATAAGAAAATACACGGAGGAATAATTTAATGGCAGTAGAAACAGCAGCAGCAGTAATGGACCCAGCAGGGTTGAAGGCAATTGGTGCAGGACTTGCAGTAGGTCTTACAGGAATAGCATCAGGTATAGCGGAAAAAGATATCGGTAGTGCAGCCGTAGGCGCAATGGCAGAGAACGAGGCACTCTTTGGTAAGGGTCTTATATTGACCGTTATCCCAGAAACCATCGTTATCTTTGGTCTGGTAGTTGCACTGCTGATCAGCTAAGCCGATTTAAGAGCACATTTGCTCTTAAATTCTTTAAAGGTGTTGAGCATGGGACTTGAAACTGTTGTTAAAGATATCATGGATGCTGCCAATGCTGAGGTGTCCAGAATAAAAGCGGAGACCGATGCTGAAGTCTTGCATATTATCGAGGAAGCTAAAGACGAAGCTAAGCGCATCATGGGCGAAAGTCTTGCAAAAGCTGAAGATGATATCAAAAGGATGAAGCAGCAAGAGATATCAAGTGCAAATCTTGAAGTGAAACGCACTTTGCTCAATGCACGCAAGGGAACACTTGAAGAAGTTTATGATCGTTCCTTTGAAGTAATTTCTTCATTACCGGAAGCTAAGGATAAGGAATTGTTGAAAATTATCCTTATGAACAATGAATCTAAAGGTAAGAGGATTTACTCCAATGCGAAATCAGAAAAACTCGTAAGGGAACTATCCTCACTGGAATATGCCGGTAACATTAATTGTGCAGGTGGTGTGGTCATAGAGAACGAGGATGGAACCATCCGTCTAGATTATACCTATGATGTGATCCTGAAAAGCGTGAACGAGCAGTTTTTGAAACAGACATCTGACATCTTATTCGGGTGATTCTTAAATGCGGCTGTTGCAGAGATTGAAGCGTGGGATGAATTCCCAGAAGTCACGGCCTCAAGGGCATTCCAACTATGCATACACTACGGCACGTGTACGTGCAATGAAAAGCAAGTTACTTCCCAGGGAAACATATCCGAGGCTAATGAACATGCAGATCGCTGAGATCACAAGGTTCATTCAAGAGGTCGAATACAAAGAGGATGTTGATCAACTTGCACGATTGTATGAAGGTGTCGACCTTATTGAGCATTCACTGAACAGGAACCTGGCGGTGACCTTCACTAAGCTACTCAGTATTTCAGAAGGCGAACTGAATTTCCTCATATCTGAATACTTAAAGAAATATGATATTTGGAACATCAAGACCATCCTTCGTGGAAAACATTGTAATGCATCAACAGATGATATCCTTGAAGCAGTTGTCACAGCAGGCCGCCTTACTTACACTTTCACTTCGGAATTGGCTGCGAAATCCACATATGAGGATGTCATTGCGGCATTGTCTACAACTGAGTATTACCCGATTTTGAAGGATTATAATGGAACGAACCTGTCGGAGATAGAGAACCGTCTTGATAAGAAGTATTACTATGACTTGTTCCAAGCCATAGGAAATCCAAAATCCAAAGATAGGAAACTTTTCAGTAAATTCATCCGGACAGACATCGACCTAAAGAACCTTGTGACTTTGTTCAGGCTTAAGAAGTATGGCATCACAGATCCGTCGACTGCAGATCTTTTAATAGAAGGTGGACTCAAGCTAAACATCAAACAAATGGAGAAAATGCTTTCTTTATCCTTCGAGGATTTCCTTGTGGAACTGGAGAATACTCCTTACTGGGAAGAAATATCTGATTGTTGTGGATCCAAAATGGATTCTCTTATATATGTTGAAACAAGGCTCAAGAAACTCAGGCTAAAATCTGCAGAAAGCTTCTCGCATGTTTATCCCCTTTCTATTGTACCTATTATGGACTATATTCTTAGCAAAGAAAATGAGGTCAGCAATCTGCGCATGATCATTCGTGGGAAGGCAGTTGGTCTGAGTGATGAAGAAATTAAGAATCAGTTGGTGATCTGATGGAGCTTGCAGTGGTAGGTAGCAGCGAGTTTGTCACTGGATTCAGGCTGGCTGGAATTAGGAAGATCTTTGAAGTTAATAACCATGTAGAACTTGAACCTACTGTAAAAAAGGTGCTTGAGGATAGGGATATCGGAATACTTGTGTTACATGGAGATGACCTGTCCAAACTACCGGAGATGTTGAGGAACACGATCAATGAATCTGTTGAACCGACTGTTGTTACTCTGGGAGGTAGTGGTCAAAGTTCGAATTTAAGGGAAAAGATAAAACAATCGGTAGGTGTAGATCTGTGGAAATAAAAGGTGAAATTTATCGTGTGGCTGGACCAGTCGTTACTATTACCGGTATCAAGCCAAAGATGTACGATGTGGTCAAAATTGGTCACGAAGGATTGATGGGCGAGGTCATCAGGATCGAAGGTGACAAGGCCACAGTTCAGGTATACGAGGATACATCTGGGATCAAACCGGGTGAGCCTGTGGAGAATACAGGTATGCCCCTTTCAGTGGAACTCGGTCCGGGTCTGCTGGAAAGTATTTATGACGGCATTCAGAGACCATTGAAGGTTCTCCAGGAGAAAATGGGAGATTTCATTCAGAGAGGTGTATCTGCTAACGGACTTGACAGGGACAAGAAATGGGATTTCAAGCCCGTTGTCAATATAGGGGATAAGGTAAAAGGTGGAGAAGTCATCGGTCTTGTACAGGAAACCGAGAACATCGAGCACAAGATCATGGTCCCTCCTACAGTATCGGGCACAGTGTCTGAAATGAAAAGCGGAAAGTTTACCGTTGATCAGACTATATGTGTTCTTTCAGACGGCACTGAACTGCAGATGATGCAGAAGTGGCCTGTCAGAGCACCAAGGCCAGTAAGCAAGAAGCTCTTACCTAGGACTCCCCTTATCACCGGTCAGAGAATTCTCGACGGTCTTTTCCCGGTTGCTAAAGGAGGTACTGCTGCGATTCCAGGACCATTCGGTTCAGGAAAGACAGTTACTCAGCAGCAGCTTGCCAAGTGGAGTGATACTGACATTGTGGTCTACATAGGTTGTGGAGAGCGTGGGAACGAGATGGCTGATGTGCTTAACGAATTCCCTGAACTGCAGGACCCTAAGACTGGCCGTCCGCTGATGGAACGTACTGTGCTCATTGCAAATACTTCCAACATGCCTGTGGCTGCCCGTGAGGCATCAGTATACACTGGTATCACCATCGCCGAATACTACCGTGACATGGGATATGATGTTTCCCTTATGGCAGACTCCTCTTCCAGATGGGCAGAAGCTATGAGAGAGATCTCTTCAAGGCTTGAAGAGATGCCAGGTGAGGAAGGTTATCCTGCTTATCTCTCAGCAAGGCTCTCAGAGTTCTATGAAAGGGCAGGTTATGTGAAATCTCTGGCAGGAGCAAATGGTTCCATTACAGTTATCGGTGCAGTTTCTCCACCTGGTGGTGACTTCTCCGAACCGGTCACACAGAACACTTTACGTATCGTGAAGGTTTTCTGGGCTCTTGATGCAAAACTTGCTCAGAGAAGGCACTTCCCATCCATCAATTGGCTTACCAGTTACAGTCTTTACACCAATTCTCTTTCAGGATGGTTTAGTGAGAATGTAGCTCCGGATTGGAATGCCCTCAGGGACAATGCAATGGACTTGCTCCAGCGTGAATCCGAACTGCAGGAAATCGTGCAGCTTGTGGGTTCTGATGCTCTTCCTGAGGACCAGCAGCTGGTCTTGGAAATCTGCCGCATGATCCGTGAATACTTCCTGCAGCAGAATGCATACCATCCTGTGGATACTTATTGTTCATTCGATAAGCAGTACAAGTTGCTAAAGGCCATTTCCAAGTACAGTGATATGGCAACAACTGCTCTTACGGCAGGTGTGCCAATGAAAGATATTCTGGCCCTTCAGTCTAAGGATGAACTAGCAAAGGTCAAGTTTGAAGAGAACTTCGATGAAACACTTGATGTGGTCCTGAAAAAGATGGATTCTGAGTTCGCAAAGCTTGGAGGCAATTAAAATGACCAAGGAATATAAGACTATAGTAGAGGTATCAGGCCCTCTAATATTCATCGAGAAGACCGAACCAGTGGGTTACAATGAACTTGTGAATATCAACCTGCCGGATGGCAGTACCAAACGAGGTCAGGTACTTGATACATCAGCTGACATAGTAGTTGTGCAGGTCTTCGAAGGTACCGGCGGGCTGAACGAAGAATCAGGGGTCGTATTTACCGGTGAGACCGTTAAGCTGCCCGTTTCAAAAGACATGCTCGGCCGTATCCTTTCAGGGTCCGGTGAGCCTCTTGATGGTGGGCCTCGTATAATTCCGGAAGACAGGATAGATGTGAACGGTGCATCAATGAACCCATATTCAAGGATGCCCCCCGAGGAGTTCATCCAGACTGGTATCTCCACGATCGATGGAACTAACACGCTCGTAAGAGGCCAGAAACTGCCTATCTTCTCAGGTTCCGGTCTTCCGCACAACGAGATCGCTCTGCAGATCGCAAGACAGGCAAAGGTGCCGGGCTCAGAAGAAGCTTTTGCAGTAGTGTTTGCTGCAATGGGTATTACCAACGAGGAAGCACAGTACTTCATGGAAGATTTCGAAAAGACCGGTGCACTGGAAAGAGCAGTGGTGTTCCTTAACCTTGCAGATGACCCAGCTGTCGAGCGTATCATTACCCCAAGGATGGCTCTTACAGCAGCTGAATATCTTGCATATCAACATGATATGCATGTGCTTGTTATCCTTACGGACATCACCAACTATTGTGAGGCATTGCGTCAGATGGGTGCAGCCCGTGAAGAAGTGCCTGGCCGTAGAGGTTATCCAGGGTACATGTACACTGATCTGGCATCCCTCTATGAGCGTGCAGGTGTCATAAAAGGTACGAAAGGATCTGTTACACAATTCTCTATTCTTACAATGCCAGGTGATGATATAACTCACCCCATTCCGGACCTTTCAGGTTACATCACCGAAGGTCAGATAGTGGTTTCAAGAGAACTGCACAGAAAAGGTATCTATCCCCCCATAAACGTGTTGCCATCCCTGTCCCGTCTTATGAACTCCGGTATCGGTGCAGGTAAGACCAGGGATGATCACAAGGCAGTTTCAGACCAGATGTATGCAGCATACGCAGAAGGTCGTGACCTAAGAGGCCTGGTGGCTATCGTAGGTAAGGAAGCATTGTCTGAGAGGGACCAGAGGATCCTGGAATTTGCAGATCTGTTCGAGGACAGGTTTGTGCGTCAGGGCAGGGAAGAGGACAGATCCATTGAGGATACATTGAACGTTGCATGGTCTATTCTGTCAGAGCTTCCGGAAGCACTGCTTACGAGGGTAGACAACAAGTTCATAGAGAAGTACCACCCTGCTCACAAGAAGAGCAACTAAAGGGAACCTGGTGAACGAACATGGGCGCAAAGGACATTAAACCAACGCGGTCCGAGCTTATAGAGCTCAAAAAGAAGATCAAACTCTCGCAGAGTGGCCACAAGCTGCTCAAAATGAAGAGGGATGGACTGATCCTTGAGTTCTTCGATATCCTAAGTAAAGCAAAGGATGTCAGATCTGAGCTGGACAAGGCCTATGAAGTGGCAAATAAGAAAATAGGTATTGCAAATGCTGTTGACGGTATTTTTACCGTCAAATCCACAGCTTTCGCCCTGCAGAACATTCCCCAGATCGAACTTGAAAGCCGTAACATAATGGGTGTTGTGGTCCCCAAGATCGAGTCATCCAGTGTGCGCAAATCCATAGAGGAACGTGGCTATGGTATATTGGGAACCAGTTCCTATACTGATGAGGCCGCAGACGCCTATGAGAAGCTGGTGGAGAACATCATCGTTGCAGCAGAGATCGAAACAACTATGAAGAAACTGCTCGATGATATCGAAAAGACCAAGCGCCGTGTAAATGCTCTTGAGTTCAAGGTAATTCCTGAACTGCAGGAATCTATGGACTTCATAAAACTCCGTCTGGAAGAGATGGAAAGAGAGAACACTTTCAGGCTCAAGAAGATCAAAGGATAAAATTCTCATAATGGGATCTGGAAAACCTGAAGATGATCGGCCCAACTTGGTCGATCGTTTCTTCACAGAACTTGGGAAACCCCATAACCTGGCACGGATTTTAAGGTGGGCCTGGTTCATCTCATTGTTTATATTGGTTATGGGTTATATCCTCATATTTTTACATCTCACGGGCAGATTATAGCTTCGGTGATAATTATTCTATTTTTTCATTGACCTTAATTTTTCTAACACATTCTGAGCGTGGTCTTTTGTCTTTACATTATCCCAGATATTCGCAATATTGCCATTAGGATCAATGAGGAATGTTGTTCTTACAGTACCCATATATTCCTTGCCCATGAATTTTTTCAGGCGCCATACATCATACAGCTTATGTACAGTGATTTCCATATCAGAGAGCAATGTGATTGTAAGTTCCTTTTTCTCAATGAACTTCTGATGCGATGTCATACTGTCTTTGCTGAGACCTATTATTATTGCGCCCTCTGTTTCAAATTCGGGTTTAAATGCACTAAAATCCTGTGCTTCTTTTGTACACCCGGCAGTATTATCCCTGGGATAAAAATACAATACTACCCATTTGCCCTTCATGTCTTGCAGGCATATCTCTTTTCCATCTTGGTCGGGCAG
>NZ_JBFXHJ010000026.1:0-2445 GCF_050177135.1 Methanomethylovorans sp. | reverse complement strand
CTTCGGCATACTGGAGGGATTCCAGGAGTTCTTTGCTGTGAAAGCTCTTCCAAACCCATATATCATGAAGGTCCTTAAAGAAGAGGGTTTTGGAGCAGATTGTAGTTCTCTTCCTGAGTTATTACTTGCAGAGAAGACCGGGATCGTGGGTGAATCTATCATGTTCAGTTCCAACGATACACCGGCAGAAGAGTTCAGGAAGGCAAAGAAACTGGGTGCCATAATAAATCTCGATGATATCAGCCATATAAAATTCCTGGAAGATGAGGCAGGTTTGCCGGAACTTGTATGCTGCAGGTATAATCCGGGCCCTCTTAAGGAAGGCAATGCAATAATCGGCACACCGGAGGAAGCCAAGTATGGCTTTACCCGTGAGCAGCTCTTTGAGGGATACAGGTACATGAGGGATAAAGGTGTGAAGCGATTTGGCCTGCACACCATGGTGGCATCCAATGAGTTAGACCCACAGTATTTTATAGAAACGGCAAAGCTCCTTTTCGAGCTAATAGCTGATATTTCCAGGGAACTTGGCATAAGGTTCGAGTTCGTGAACCTGGGAGGAGGTATTGGCATACCATACCGTCCCGAGCAGGAGCCTGTGCCTTATGATGTCATTGCAAGAGGTGTCAGGGAGGAGTATGCAAAGATAATTGAGGCGAACGGTTTGGCTCCTCTTCGGATCTATCTGGAATGCGGGCGTGTCATTACCGGACCTTATGGCTACCTTATCACAACAGTCAGGCATCTGAAGCACATCTATAAAGACTATGTAGGTACTGATGCTTCCATGGCAAATCTTATGAGGCCCGGGATATATGGTGCATATCATCATATCACCATTCTTGGTAAGGAGAACGAGCAGCCACGGTTCAAGTACGATGTCACGGGTTCTCTGTGTGAGAACAATGACAAGTTTGCCATCGACAGGATGCTTCCTGAAGTGAAGCGCGGTGATGTCCTGGTCATCCATGACACCGGAGCTCATGGTTATGCTATGGGTTTCAACTACAATGGTAAACTACGGTCCGCAGAGATCCTGCTAAGACCAGATAGTAGCTTTGTACAGATCCGCAGGGCTGAGACTGTGGATGACTATTTTGCAACACTGGATATGGATGGTCTTAACAGTTTCAGTTAAACTGTAGTTTATGCTGGACCTCAATTTCCAGCATTTTATATCTTGCATTCTGTATCTTCTGCCAAAGATCACACATCTCTGAGGTTGATGAGTATCTTTATTAGCCCTCATGCAGCATGACTAATACTTTTGATCAGTGGCATATGCCAGAATCAATAAATATCTTATTTTCCTTTCACTGAGGTGAGCCTTATATACACGGCCACTAAAAAAGATCCTGAAACTACTCATTTACATAAGTATATTTCAAAGGGTTCTTTGTATGAGAATATTGATACTTGTCTGTGGTGAAGGACTTGGACATACAAGTCGTTGCATTGCCATTGCCAGAGAGCTTGTATCTGCAGGGCATAAAGTTCATTTTGGTGCGTATGGATATTCACAGAAGCTGATCGAAAGAAAAGGATATATGGTCAGTACCATTCCTTCAGAGATCACTCTGGTGGGTGAGGCTGGGAAACTTGATCTTAAAGTTTCTATCTTTGAAACAGTGAAAAAAGGCAGATTTAGGGGTATTCTGCTCCTTAAAGATCTCATCAGAAGCTTCAAGCCTGATGTTGTGATCTCTGATTTATTTTACCGGGATCTTGGCTTCAAAATCTATGCATGTATCATCTTATATCCTGCTGAACCAGTCCAACATGGAAGAATTCTTTATAACTAAAGGTGTTTCCGGCAGACTTCTTGGCGAACTGGTAAAGCAATTCTATCAGGGGGTTTTCAGGATCGTTGATGGTATAATCATTCCTGATTATCCCATGTCCTATACTATATGCAGAAAAAATATAAGTTTCGATAATAAGTTGATAAAAAAAGTTTTTTATAGCGGTCCTGCCGTGGGCAAGTTCTCTGAGGATGTTGAGCCTGCACAGGCGCAACATCCACATGTGCTTTCAACAATAGGTGGTTTTGGTTACAGGGAACCCCTTTTTAAAAAAATGATCAATGCAGCTGAGATGGATCCTAGGATACACTATACTTTGCTTGCAGGTCCGAGCGTGGATCCGGCTAAATTTACGCAATTACCTCCTAATGTTCGTACTCTGCAATTCATCAGTGACCAGTTCCCATATATTAAAAGTTCTCAGGTAATTATTGCTCCGGGAGGTCACAGTACTTTGATGGAAACCCCTAGCTTTGGCATTCCTGTACTTTCTTTTCCTGACAGCGGCCATACCGAACAGCAGAACAATGCCTCAGTAATAGCGGAAAACGAACTGGGGTACTGTCCTGATTATTCTGTTTCTCCTGATGAAATGCTCATGTATGTCAATGATATAGTGTACAATGGGAAATTTGTAGGGAAT
>NZ_JBFXHJ010000025.1:0-20221 GCF_050177135.1 Methanomethylovorans sp. | reverse complement strand
TTCTGACACTTACTCTTATCTACAATGAGAACGAATCCTTAGCCATATGCTGGGTCGTTTCAGGTACAGGGATGAAACCTTTTATGGAAATGTGGATGGGAACAAAGTAATCGGAAAAGGTAATGTTGAAGGCAAGGTCTTCGAACTTTCCGAACTGAACATTCTTCCCCCCGCTGTGCCCACAAAGATAATATGTATTGGCTTAAACTATCATGACCACGCCATTGAGATAAATATGCCTGTACCCAAGGAACCTATACTATTCCTCAAGCCGCCCTCAGCGATCATCGGACACATGGACAAGATTGTCTATCCGCGTGCGAGCGAACAAGTGGATTTTGAAGCGGAGCTGGCAGTGGTCATAGGCAAACGCTGCAAGAACATCAAAATAGGAAATGCAGCTGATGTAATAGCGGGGTATACTTGTTTCAACGATGTCACTGCAAGGGATCTGCAACGCAGGGATGGTCAGTGGACACGTGCTAAAAGCTTTGACACTTTTGCGCCGGTAGGGCCTTTTATAGCACCGGCAGCAAATATAGATCCTGAGAACTTATGCATACGCAGTCGGGTGAACGGTGTGACTAAACAGGATTCCTCCACTTCAAATCTCATTTTTGAAATACCTTATCTGCTTGAGTTCATATCCAACATCATGACACTCGAAGTTGGAGATATCATCGCCACAGGTACTCCTCCTGGCGTAAGTTCTTTCCACCCTGGAGATGTGGTAGAGATAGATATCGAGGGCATAGGCATTCTGAAGAACGAGGTGGTATAATGCTCTTTGATCAGATCGAAAGGGAACTGGACCTATCTGAAAGGCACCTGGTGGTCCTTAAGACCGTTATAGAAAAGGGACCAATAGGCATACTCAAACTCGCTGAAGAAACAGGAATGCCTACACATAAAGTGCGCTATTCACTGAGAGTACTGGAACAGGAACAACTTATCAAGCCGTCTATACAGGGTGCTATAGCAGGTCCTGCTGTGGAGAATTTCCTGAAGGACTTTGAAAAGGACATGGCCAGCCTTCAGGAAATGGTAGCCACTATACTTCGGACAGGAAGGTCTATCTGAGATCTTGAGCTGGAAAGAGGTATATTTTTTATATAATTGTGCTTAATGTACTGGCTCACAGAACATTTACTTTGACTAGTTCCCACTGAACCAAGCCAAAATAATACGCTTCAGATGACACAGAAAGGATATTCTGTACCCTGGGAGGATCCGGATGACATTAACTGATGAGGATAAACAGATCATTGAAAAATATGCACTACAAAATGCCGTGAAATATGGTAAAGCCCCGCAGCTTGCGGCTGTGATGGGCAAGGTTATGGGAGAGTGCACCCATCTGAGAGCCAGTGCAAAGGAAGTATCACCTCTCATACAGGAGATCCTGGAAAGGGTCTCAAAAGAAACTCCTGAACAGTGGCAGGCAAGGCTTGAGGCGCTTGCACCTGAACTTATAGAGGATATGTGTGCTAAAAAGGAGCCTGTAAAGGGCTTGAAACCTCTTGAAGGTGCTGAGTGTGGAAAAGTGGTCATGCGTTTTGCACCCAACCCAAATGGCCCTCCTACGCTGGGCAGCACCCGTGGCATAGTTGTGAACTCCGAATATGTGAAAATGTACGAAGGCAAGCTCATCATCAGGTTCGATGACACAGACCCCCAGACCAAGCGGCCTATGCTTGAGGCATACGACTGGTACCTGGACGACTGCAAGTGGCTGGGTGCTGTGCCTGACCAGGTGGTCATTGCTTCTGACAGGATACCGCTCTATTATAAGTATGCTCGCCAGCTTATCGAGCAGGGCAATGCATACGTGTGCTTCTGTACCAGCGAGGAATTCAAGAACCTTAAGGATGCCAGTGAACCCTGTCCTCACAGAAACACAAGCCCACAGGAAAACCTCATGCACTGGGACAAGATGCTTGCAGGTGAATATGAAGCTAAAGATGCTGTGCTGCGCCTGAAGACCGACATCGGACACAAAGACCCCGCGATAAGGGATTACGGAATATTCCGCATTGTTAAGCAATCCCATCCACGACCGGAAGTCGATGACAAGTATGTGGTCTGGCCCCTTCTGGACTTTGAGGGAGCCATTGAGGACCATGAGCTTGGAACAACGCATATCATCCGGGGGAAGGATCTCATGGACAGCGAGAAGCGCCAGACATACATATACAAGTACCTGGGATGGGAGTACCCCAAAACCCTGCACTGGGGGAGGGTGAAGATGCACGAGTTCGGCAAGTTCAGTACCAGCACCCTGCGCCGTGCCATTGAGGAAGGGGAATACTCCGGCTGGGATGACCCGCGTCTGCCAACCCTCAGAACTATGCGCAGAAGGGGAATACTACCCCAAGCCATCCGCAAGTTCATGATCGAGATGGGAGTGGGCGAGACTGATGTGAGTATCAGTATGGATACACTGTACGCTGAGAACAGGAAAATGGTGGACCCTATTGCCAACAGATACTTCTTCGTCTGGGACCCCGTGGAACTGTCGATAGCTGGTGCAGAGCCACGCACAGTCAAACCGCCGAAACATCCCACTGAGAACAAGGGCCACCGCAGCATCGATGTTGCAGACAGGGTGCTCGTCTGTAAGGGTGACGTGGAGCAGCTTCAGGCCGGCTCACGCATCCGCCTCAAGGACCTGTACAACGTGGAGATCACTTCCGTGGATCCGTTGCAGGCCAAATATATAGGTGATGAGGTAGCCAATCTTAAAAAGGACCGCATGAAGATCATCCACTGGGCACCTGTTGACGGTGTCCCTGTCAAAGTGCTCTCTCCTGACGGCGAGTTTAAAGGCATTGGCGAGAAAATGATCTCAACCGAACTGGACAAGACAGTGCAGTTCGAAAGGTTCGGTTTCTGCAGGATTGACTCTGTGGGCTCTGAGATCGTGGCATACTTCACACACAAGTGATGGGAGGTTAGAACCTCCCCATACTCTTTTCCCAAATAATCTTTCAGTTGCCTTGACCTATGGTCTTGTTTCAAAACCCGTATATTCCATGCTATAGCAGACACTCTGCAATATATTTTATAGATACCGATAGAATGAGCTCCATAACTGCCTATTCTATCCACGAGAACAAAAGTGAAATCCTTATATCCTCACAAACCTTTTCGCATAATAGAGGGTTCTGAATGAACATAATAGTAACTTGCTATAACTGCAGGAAAGAGTTCTTTGCAGCCATTACAAATAACCAATTCGTCAGACGATGCGCCAATTGCTTCAAGCCGAACCGGGTAAGGACAATAATAGATGGAAAGGCTCACGGCGAGGACGAGGTCGCCTCAAAGCTTGAAATTGAGCCTTACGGATCATAATTGTGACCTGACAGCACGATAGTTTCTGTATCAGAACCATCTCTTATTTTTATACTTTTTTGAACTCTCAGATAGCCTCAGGAAAATAAGCTCTGGTCTTTAACGAGTGGCTGGATATTTAAGATCAATGTTTTCGTCCATACACGACAAAATTCGAAGATTTTATCGACTATATTCGATAGCTATATAAATGAGTTGATACGGCCTGCTCAGACCTTTCCGACCCCCAGACAAAAGAGTGCGAGATCAATGGCCTGCTGGCTGGCATGGAACAGTTCAAAATGCAAGAGGGAACTGTTGTTACAGCGGATACTTTTGGTGAGGAGAAGATCGATGGGCTGAGGGTGAGGTATGTGCCGCTGTGGTGGTGGAAGGAGAGAGAATAGTAAGAAATATTAACCTAATTCTTGTTGGTCAATTTATCTGAAATTTGTTTAAAAACCTCTAACATCTTCATTATTTTTGTAGATTCTTCCTGATTCTCTAATGTCACTGTTAACCGAATAGTGCCCTCACTTGATTCCATTACAGCAAGTCCTTTACTGTCAAGACCTTCAGCCCTCTTTATTTTACCATATGAATGCTTTATATGGGATATTTGATCACTAAATAATTCACTGTCTCTATCGATACCAGCTGGATTCGATGTACTTTCAGCAATGTTATCGATTCTTGAGTTTGTCGCTTCATCAAAATATCTACTTCTTTCTGAAGGATTAGAGTGCCTTAAATTGGAAAATTCTATTGAAATGAGCCTTTTTAAAGCATACACAAATTCAATCATAGTATTAGAGCTGTCAGCTAATTCTAACATTTGAATTTTTACGGGCATTTCAACAGCATATTCTCTATAAGCAGATTCTAATGATTCTTTTATTTTTAGGGGTTCTATGTATGTTGCCGTTTTCTCTTCAAAAATTAAATATCCAGATTCAAGTAATACAAACATCGCTTTACCAGCAAAAGGTGGAGTAGGATAGCTCTCATGAGAAATCGTTTTATGTTCAGGGTCGATAATTTGATAAGTATCGCCTAAAGCATATCCATAGAACCCAACCAAACATTTTGTACCATTTATTTTCTTTCTAGTTATATCTAGAAAACTAACAATAGTGTTACTGCCTTTGGAAATTTTTCTGGGATTAGTGTTTTCTAGGACTTTATAAGTATAATCAATTAAATCTAATGCTTTCCCATGGGTTTTCAATAAGACTTCACCAAATGCAAGAGTTAATTTAACCATATTTTTTCCAGCGTCCTAATTTAATTGGCACTATCATAGAGTGGAGATAAATATTTATTAGTTTCTACAATAGAAATTAGTATGTATAAAAGTCAAAAAGAACAAAAAGATGATTTAAAAATATCGTATTTCCTAAAATCATATAGTATTAAAGATATATTATATTCTGATGATTTTCTACTTGCTACTAGTTGTTCAGTTATAGTACTTTTATTGATTGTAAAAATATCTACTGATATTGTTACTTTGGAAAATCGAGAATTTTTTTTGCTCAAAACTAGTGAAGTGATTCTTTCAAATTCAATAGTAATCAACAGTTCCTTGCTAGGAATAATTGTTGCATCCATAGCAATTTTTGCTTCCTTTTCTCGACCAGAAATATTGATGAAAATGTATGAACATAAAAAAGATGAAAGCAGACTTCACCAGTACATTTTGGTACTTTTTTATCCAGCAATACCAGCAATAATTGGTATATTTACCTCATATATTGGACAAATACTACTGATATCTAAATGCACGTATACAATATATGGTTCTTGCATATCTATGTTCTTTACATTTTACTGTATTTTTGGAGTATGGGAATCTATAAAACAAATAGCTAAATCGGTTATTTCGCAGGCTCGAGCTAATATCACAAATTAGAATCCCAAATTAAAATATAGAATTGCTAATATGAAAAATTCAGATAGATTAAATACCAAAAAGAGGTGATGATATGAAGAAAGTGCTCACCTCTTTATATATTGGACTGTTAGCTTTATGTTTGACAGCAATTTCAACCTGTGAATACAAGACAGCAGTCACGACAGAATGAAAAATGTGAAAGGCTTTGTATCGATAAGAACCTCAACTTAAAAAAAGTCACATTTTCATTGATTTACCATCTTTTTCCATTATATCTTACAGAAAACGGACCATACCAAACATCCAGAATACAACTCTACTTCAAAGTATCCTCTTTTAACAGATGCATCTATCCATCCTTAATTTCCATTTGAATGCGATACCTGGCTAAATAGATTCATTTTCACAACTCACATCCTTACTCTCCACCTCGACCCGCTTCTGCGGATATGCCACTTTCCCCCGTTTTCCGATAAAAGACTCATCCACATCAGCCGCCATCTGACGGGCCATGACTGCGGGGATGCCCATGATGAGCAGGTCCGCAGGAAGCCAGAGGTTACCTGTGGGATCGGTGGGACCGACGTAAGCGGAATCCTTTGGTGCATGCCCGGCCATGCCTGCCGGGAAGGTTATCATCATGGCACAGGTGGCTCCTGCCGGAATAAGCGTCCTGAAGAAGGGATCGGAACTATTGAACTGTGCAAGTCCGCACAGGTTCCTGATCTGCTCGGCGCCTGCAAAGAGGATCAATGATCTGATACTTTCCGGAGCGATGTCATCTGTGCATGGCGCTATGACAATATATCTGCCCGGAGGAGTTATTTTCCCGGCGCGCTCCTTCTGCTCGTCGAACAGTTCCGGCGTGGCCTTCAGATGTTCAGCAGCACCACCACGAAAATCCGGTGTGCCCACGGTCACGAAGTATTTCAGTTTCGGATGCGGTTCTGCAAACCCCATCCATAAGAGCCCCCCGGCGCAGCACTGCTCATGGCCTGCCTCTATGTAGACCGGCGGCGTATCATCAATTATGGCAGCAGTGTAGGCAACTTTAGCTATGCAGCGGTCTATCTTATATGAGGGCACAGCCCCGCCAGGTATCTCGTCCGTACCGTATACACACAGCGGGCGCAGCTTCAGCCTCCCGGCCTCCGCAAGCTTCTTTCCCAGTTCCCCGACAGCCAGCATGTCCTTTTTATTCATGTGATCACCCCACTCATGTTATACTCACATGTGCTTACAGCCAGCCCTTTGCGATCCAGTGGTCCACGTTATGCGGCCACTCCTCTTTGTTTGCAATGATGACATGCCTGAAACCCTCTCTCCATGCCTGATGGAGAGCTTCCTGCTCAGGATATTTGCGTTTCTCGCGTATAGCTTCCACGAGGTCCCTGCCCATCTCATACGACTTCCCTATGGCAGCTTCCATACCCAATGGACCCTGAGCCATTGTGCAGCCCACACCACCGGTGAACTTGCCGCCGCACATCTTCATAAACCCATTCATAACATCAAGCACAAAATTCACATCACGACTGCCAGCAGTAGTTAAAGAAAAGCCGTACTTTCCGTCAAAGAGCTGCTCATGGGTAACACGAGGACTCCTGTCGAACAATGTCTTAAGCTGCGCAGTCACATTGATCATGTAATTAGGACTGCTCCAGATGATACCATCCGCAGACAGCAGTTTTTCCAGCACTTCGTTGTAAGTATCTTTAATGGGACATACTCCGGTCTTATGACATACGTTGCATGCTGTGCAATATTTGATCTTCAGTTTAGCAACATCAATGATCTCAGTCTCTGCTCCTGCTGCTGCAACTCCGTCCAGGGCCGCATTCACAAGCTTCAGTGTATTGCTATTCTTGCCTCTGGGGCTTGATATTATCGCAATAATCTTCATGTTACCAATCCTTAAGTTCTAAACCAACGTCTCAAATCTGTACGTTCTGCTTGATAAATCCATAGCATAAGATGTGCATAGCAGGATATTGCCACATAATATCGCAAAAAGATCGTTCTCATTTTGTTTAGCCCCTTAAGGAATATCTCTGATCTTCCAGCATCGTTAGAAAAGGCTCTGGATATCCTACACATGAAATATATATTTAACTAAAAATATATAAATAGAGCTTTTTGTTTTTAGAACGGATTTATATATAATAAGAATATAATATACTTAGATGAATAAAAATATGCGTATTCACAGGTCTCTCTGATTTATGGAACGGGTGATGTAAATGCGGATCAAGTTGAAAGAAGTAATTCACGTGGGTATGATATTGATCATTTTAATGATCACAACCGGAACTTTTCCTGCCCTTGGAGCTAATGTGGAACTGGTAAGCCACCTTGGCGGAAACAATTATGATGTTGCAGTAGCGGGTAATTATGCATATCTCGGACAGGGACAGGATCTTGTAGTCCTGAATATCACTGATGACACAAAACCATTGGAAGAGGGAAGAATAGCTACCCCCTCGATAGTATATGGCATCACAGTATCAGGCGACCATGCTTATGTTGCCAATGGGGACAGCGGTCTTACGGTCCTGAACATCACCAATGCCTCTTCACCCCGGATAATAGGAAATAATACTACAGGTGGCATTGCATATAGTGTTGAAATATCAGGGGAACACGCTTTTGTGATCACCAGTAATGGACTTTCGATAATGGACATAAGTGATCCATCGTCTCCTGAACTTATAAGCAGTTATGGCACTGATGAGATGAGCGGTATCGCCATATCAGAAGGCTACGCATATGTGATCAGCAAAGGAGAGCTGGATGGTGAGGATTACTATAGCCTGCGCATCCTGAATGTAGCCGATCCGAAAGCACCGAGGCTTACAGGCAGTTATGACATAGGAGAAGGAGGAAGTGTGGCTGTGGAAGGGGACTATGCTTATGTGTCCTCCGGCAGTGGCATTTTAATAATAGATATAACCGATCCGGAAGAAACATTATTTGCTGGCAGTTATGAGACAGGAGATATTGTATCTGACATTGTGGTCTCAGGAAACCATGCTTACTTAACTGGCTACAGCCTGTCGATCCTGGATATCACAGACCCGGAAGCAGCAGCACTTGTAGGCAGTTATGATATAGGTGATGCACAGGATGTAGCTGTAGCGGAGGGGCATGCCTACGTGATCAGTGCCGTGGACGGCAGCAGTACTGGCCTTCTCATAATAGATATCACTGATCCTGCAGCACTTGTGGCCACAGGCACTTACAGCACCACCTGTAATGCATATGATATCAAAGCCTCTGATAATTATGCCTACGTTGCCGATTATAACAATGGACTTGTCATCGTTAACATCACCGACCCCGCAGCACTAAGAATTGAAGGAAGTATTGACACTGCAGGCCATGCATATGATATAGATGTGGCAGGAAATTATGCCTACATGGCAAACAGCGGTCTTACGATCCTGAACATCACCGATCCGAAATTACCACAGATCGAAAGCAGTTATTATAATGATTCCTATGACGTTGCAGGTGTTGCAGTAAAAGACAATTATGCCTACATGGCAAGTGTTTTCGGAGGCCTGCTGATAGTTAATACCACCGACCCGGCAGCTCCGGTCTATGCAGGCAGCTATGCTACCGATGATGCACAGAGTGTTGACATATCAGGCAACTACGCCTATATAGCCAACGGTTTCAGTGGCCTTTTTGTTGTCGATATCAGCGATCCTGCTGCTCCTGCCTATGTGAGCCATTATGATACCTCCGGATACGCAAATGACGTTGCTGTGGCAGACGACTATGCATACATAGCTGATGGCAGCAATGGCCTCGTGGTCCTTAATATCACAACTCCCGCGTCACCAAGACTTGCCAGTAGTTACGACACTGTTGGTTATGCAAATGACATAGTTATAACAGAAGATCTTACATACATAGCAGCCAGTGATAGCGGACTTGTGGTCGTGGATATAAGTGACCCGACAGCACCAACGTTTGCAGGCAATTATACTACAGAGAATGCTTTTGGTGTTGCCTCATCAGAAGAGAATGCACTTGTGGCAGATTACAATAATGGCCTTTTTGTTCTTCAGATGCACGACACCACACCACCGGCATCTGTGACCAAACTCAAAGAAAGTAATGTCGGCCCAAGCTGGATAAGATGGACATGGATAAACCCCACTGACCCGGATTTCAGCCATGCTATGGTATACATTGATGATAGATTTGTCACAAACACATCCGATACATATTATAATTCAACAAAGCTGGCTGAAGGAACCACACACAATATAGGCATTAGAACTGTGGATACTTCCGGCAATATCAACCCGATAATGGTGAACGATACAGCAAAAACTGCGGACAGGACAGCACCTGCATCTGTAACAGGCCTTAAGGAGATTGCGGTGGGTCCAGAGTGGATCAGCTGGAACTGGGCAAATCCAGCTGATGCAGACTTCAATCATGTGAAAGTATATCTTAACGGCACGTTTATCACAGATACGGCCGGTAAGTCCGTCAGTTCCTACAATGCAACAGGACTTTCTGATGGAACTACCTATACGATAAGTATACTGACGGTCGATGATTCCGGGAACATGAATCCTATCCGGGTAAACGACTCAGCGACCACATTAAAGCTTCCACAGCTCTCTGGCCTCTCCGGAACGAACATTACCACTAACTCCATAACACTTGTATGGCAAGCTTCCGGCGATACCACGAATGTGGAAATAAGCCAGAATGACAGCGTTCTTACAACTGTGAGCGGATCAAACTCTTATGTGGCCACTGATCTGAACAGTGATACGACTTATTATTATACCCTGGTCCCGTTCAATAAAGATGGGCTGAAAGGTAAAGCAGTAATTATCAGCCTTACCACATCCTCTTCCGATAGTAGCGGAGGAGGAAGCAGTACCACAAAAAGTAGCAGTAGTGGTGGGGGCGGCGGTGCCGGAAGCACAGAGGACTTTGAAAATGTAGCATTGAAGGATGTTGCAAATGCATATTTGATAATGGATGCCAACGTTACCTATGAATTCACAAGGGAAGGCAATCCCATCCAGTCCATTAGCTTCTATTCCCTTAAGAACTCAGGTGAGATCACTTCTACCATAGAGGTCCTGAACAACAGGTCAAAGCTGGTGAACAGTGATCCGGAAGGACTCATATATAAATATATGAACATCTGGGTAGGCAAATCGGGCTTTGCCACTGAAGCCAATATCAAGGACCCGAGAATAAAGTTCAAAGTAGATGCGTCCTGGATAGAGGATATGGGAATAAGCCCTGCGGAGATTAAGTTGCAGAGATATAATGGATATGCATGGGAAATGTTACCTACCACCCTGCTAAGCAGCTCTGCCGATTATATTCTATTTGAATCTGAAACACCTGGATTTTCACCATTTGCTATTACAGCTGGAGAGGTATCAGGATCATCAACTGATGATGATGATAGTAGATTAGAGGCAACTGGCTCCGAAAAGTTTTTGAACAATCCCCTTGGAACAGGAAATGCCGATCTGGAGAAAACAATACCGAAAAAGAACAGAACGTGGACATTGATATTAGTTTTCCTGGTTGGAGGGATCTTTGCAATTGGATACGAATATCTGAAGAAGCAGAGGAATTGATAAGTTCAACCCCTGTACGGAACTGCAGGGGATCTTTCAGCAGGATCTGGCTATTCCAGCCTTATCCTTTTTTTCTACTAATTTGCCCTGGATATGGAACAGCCATCCAAAAAATGACTGGTATCAACAAAAACTACTTATAAACTTTTTTGTTAGTTACAGGCTTTTGCACTTAGCTTTTCGGCAGTAATTTTCATCTCCACAGTATAGGAAATCGTTGATAGTAAAGAGATAAAAAAGATATTTTCTTCTTAATGCCTGCGATAGATATATTTATAGGGATGCTTTTAAGATAACCAGTTATTAGTTTAAAATGAATTATATATAAATAAGTTCCAGATCCATGTGGGATGGGTGGGACAAAATTCCAAATGGAGATAGAATGCACCTTATTATAGCAGAAAAGCATATCGCAGCAAAAAGAATAGCAAACATCCTTTCTGCAGGGAAGCTCAGCCAGGTGCGTGTGAACGGGGTGGATACATATCAGCTCCAGGCTGAGGACGGGAAAAAAGTTTTTATAGGGTTAAGCGGACACATTGTGAAACTGGATTTTCCCAGATCCTATAACAACTGGCAGAAGGTCGAAGCAAAGGAACTTGTAGATGCAGATATTATTACCGTTTCCACAGAAGCGCGAATCGTAGCTGCACTTAAGAAATTAGGAAAAGAAGCAACAAGGGTCACAATTGCAACTGACTATGACCGTGAAGGGGAGCTCATTGGCGTGGAAGCCCTGGACATAATCCGGGAGATAAATCCGGATGTACATTCTGACAGGGTACATTACAGTGCTATCACCCCTAAAGAGATAATAGATGCATTCGAGAATGTATCAAATATCGATTTCAATCTTGCGGATGCAGGCCATTCACGGCAGGTCATCGATCTTGTGTGGGGAGCTTCCCTGACACGTTTCATATCCCTTGCTGCAGGAAGGCTCGGTAAGTTATTCCTCTCGGTGGGCAGGGTCCAGTCCCCCACCTTAGCGCTTATAGTTGACAAGGAAAGAGAAAGAGAAGCCTTCGAGATCAAGTCATACTGGGAATTGTATGCACAGCTTAAGGACAAAAAAGGAAATGATTTTACAGTCCAGCATGTCAACAGACGCTTCTGGGAAAAACAAGAAGTGGATACTTTAGTCTCCAAATTGGGGAAAAAAGCCGTCATCAGCGAAGTTGTAACATCAACCAAAAAGGATAAGCCGCCTATTCCGTTCAACACCACAGAGTTCATTACAGCGGCAAGTTCCCTGGGCTTTACACCTGCCAGCGCCATGCGTGTCGCAGAGGCACTGTACATACAGGGTTTCATATCATATCCCAGAACTGATAATACTGTATATCCTGCCACCCTTGACCTCAGGGACATGATCGAAGTATTTGCCAGAGGTACATTCAAGGAATATGCAGAAAAATTGCTTGCAAAAGAAACACTTGAACCCACAAGGGGTAAAAAAGAAACTACCGACCATCCGCCTATATACCCGGCATCACTTGCAAAGAAATCAGAACTGAACGAGCAGGAGTGGAAAATATATGAGCTGGTGGTAAGGCGCTTCTTTGCAACTTTTGCAGAACCAGCTGTATGGGAAACCATCAAAGCTAAGTTTGACATCAGTTCTGAAGAGTTCAGCGCCACCGGGGCCAGGCTTGTAGAAGCCGGCTGGAGATGGTACTATCCTTATAATGCACCAGAGGACAGGCTCCTTCCTGCATTGAAAGAAGGAGATGAACTTACAGTCCGGGAAATTGAAGTACAGGATAAGGAAACACAGCCGCCGGGAAGGTATGGCCAGGGACGGCTTATCCGCATTATGGAGGAGCTGGGCCTGGGCACAAAAGCAACCAGACACGAGATCATTAGTAAATTATATTCCAGAGCATATGTGCATGGTAATCCCTTGCAGCCGACAAAAACAGCATATGCGGTCGTTGAGGCCCTTGAGAGATATGCTCCCACCATATCAAAGTCTGAAATGACCAGCAGGCTTGAAGCAGATATGGACAGGATAGCAGAGGGCCAGATCCCTGAGGAGGAGGTGCTTCAGGAGTCCAGGGAAATGCTGAATTCTCTGTTCAATGACCTTGAGAAGAACAAAGACAACATAACGGAATCCCTGAGGGCTGGACTAAGAGAAGATAAAGTTATAGGCACCTGCTCAAAATGCGGATCTGTCCTTATGGTAATGAGATCAAAGAAAGGGTCCAGGTTCATAGGTTGTCAGGGTTATCCGGAATGCAGTTTTTCCCTGCCTCTGCCAAGGAGCGGACATGTAGTGGTCACTGACAAGCTATGCGAGGAGCATGGCCTGTACCACATTCGTGTGATCGCAGAAGGAAAAAGACCCTGGAACCTGGGATGTCCTCACTGCAACTTCAATGAATGGCAAAGGTCCCAGCAGGAAAAAGAAGAAGGCACACAAGAACAAAATACAGTCGGAAACACACCTTCGGATGAACAGGGGAAAAGAACAAAAAAGATAACTGATATAAAAGGAATAGGTAAAGTCACTGCCGAAAAACTTGACAATGTGGGTGTTTCAAAGGTGGAGGACCTGGTAAGCAGGGATGCAGAAGAGCTGGCAAAGCTTACTAATATATCCATCAATAAAATAAGAGAGTGGCAGGAAAATATTGTTTGAAAGGTGTGGATCATGAAACTTAGGTTCTTGGGAGCTTGCAGGGAAGTCGGGCGATCAGCTTTGCTTCTGGACGATAATGTCATGCTTGATTATGGGATAAAAATGGCTGAACCACCTGAGTATCCTGTCAATGGGGTAAGACCACATGTCGTCCTGTTGTCTCACTGCCACATCGACCATAGTGGCCTCGTACCTAATCTTATGGACCTTGAACCTGACGTATTTATGACCCCGCCCACAGCTGACCTTGCAAATCTGCTGCTCAAAGACAGCCTGAAGATAGCAGATGCCACAGGTGTGGACGCACCCTACGACTCCGGGGACCTTCACACATTTATGTACAAAACAAAGACTGTAGACTATCGTGTTAAGTTCCAGACACATGGTTACAATGTCGAATTCTACGATGCCGGTCATATTCCGGGAGCAGCGTGTATCCATGTAACCTCCAAAAGCGGGGAAAGCCTGCTGTATACGGGAGACATTAACACTTCCGACACCCGCCTTGTATCAGGGGCAGTAGAGCTCCCGCAAGCTGATTACCTGGCGATAGAAAGCACTTACTTCTCAAAAGAGCATACACCCAGAAAAGAAACGGAAGAAGCTTTTATCAGATCCCTTAAAAGCACTCTGGATATAGGAGGTAGCGTAATAATCCCTGCTTTTGCCATAGGCAGGACACAGGAGATGCTGATGTTGCTGGATGCTCATGGCATCAGACCATATGTAGATGGCATGGGGAAGGAAGCATACGAAATAATGATGAAACACCCATCTTACCTGCGTAATCCCACTCACCTGAAGAGGGCATTTGACAATGCCATACCTGTAAAGGGTTCCAAGAGAGACGATGTACCAATGGAATCGTCTGTAATAGTCACTACTTCAGGCATGCTCAACGGAGGACCGGTCATGTACTATCTGGATAAGCTGCACGATGACCCTAAATCCAAGATGATGCTCACGGGCTACCAGGTGGAGGGGACCAACGGTAGGATGGCTATGGACACTGGCATCATCGAGAACAATGGAATATTGCAACACCTGAGGCTCAAACTTGAGCATTATGATTTCTCAGCCCATGCCGGAGACCAGGAACTTAAAGCCATTGTGAAGGAGTTCTGTGACAGAGGTGGAAAAGCTGTATTTACAATGCATGGCGATAACACGGAAGGCTTTGCTGCCTGGATAGAAGAGGAAATGGGTGTCAGGGCTTATGCTCCGGCCCCCGGAGAGGAATTCGACCTTCAGTGAACTATCCTTTCTTTTTTCTGGTGCATCTCTTAAGTCCCTCGATGGCACCGCCGTGTTCGGGATCGATTTCAAGTACCCGTAAAAAACATTTTATAGCTTCATCCATCTGCCCAAGGCTGGAATAGGCCATACCTTTTTTGTACCAGATGACAGCGAATTTATTATCGATCTCCAGTTCTCTGTGCAGCTGGCTATAACAATCTATAGCTTCTTTGTGTTTGCCAACATGAGCCAAAGCTATACCTTTGTTGAACAGCGCATTCTCATTTGACTTATCTGTTTCCAGCACTTTGTCATAACAGAATACAGCTTCATCATACCTTCCAAGGTTAAAAAGAGCTATGCCTTTATTGCACCATACATCCACATCAAGCTTGTTATACTGCAGAGCCCGGTCAAAACACTCAAGGGCTTTATCATGCAGACCGAGATAGGAATAAGCTATCCCTTTATTACCCCATATAAGAGAGAAGAGATCATGGTTCCAGAGAGATGGATCCTCAGAGTGTGATTCCAATATCCTGTCATAACAGGCTATCTTTTCTTCAGGGTCCTCACTGAAGAAACCCTCCTTGAACCAGTAATCATCTACGCTCTGTTCATCCATGACCCTATCCTCTGAACATATGATGATCTTACCCTGACCTCAATAATATACTATCTTTCTGACAATACCGGTTACATAAGCTCGATATTTTTATAAATATAAGATACAGCCGGCTTATAAAACCACCCTTTATATGATTAGAATTATTGTATATATACATGCTCATAGAATCAACAGATGCTATGTTTTAAAGCAGATAAAGATCATTCTGTTAGAAGTTTGAAATATCCAACTTTATATCCGGAGAACATTACATGCCAGTGATGTCGATAATAGCTTGCAGGATACTCGAAGAGGAGCTTTTTCACGTCATATCATTGGAAACTGCCTTTGACTATCTATTAGTTACAGATACAAAGGAAGCCCAGGGTCTCTTCCGGCGTCTTAAAGCAGTCAATATACATTTTGCATCTGTGCCTGAGGATAAGATATCGGAAATGTTGCAGCAGACCAGAAGTTCCTGTAAGAGCAACATTTTTAAGCGGTTATTCATAAATAAACCTCCAGAGGATTTTATATTAGTGGTGCACGTCCTTGAACTGGGACTACACAGGGACCTTACATTGTTGCGCAAAGGAGTATACGCAGCAGTGGAACAAATGTCTGCTTATTCGGATGGCATTCTGTTGTTCTACGGTCTGTGCGGTAATTCCCTGCAAAATATAGAGAAGGACCTGTCACACATCAGATGCCCCATATATCTGTTAAGGGACGGAGAGAGCAACAGAGTCGATGACTGTATAAGCATAGCTCTTGGTGGTAACAGGCAATACGAAGAAGCCTTTGAAGTGTGCAGAGGAAATGGCACACTATTTTTTACTCCTATGTGGGCATCCAACTGGAAAGATCTGGATGCACCGGGAAATAGACAGGAAGATATGGAAACTATATGTGATTCCTTTAAACGGCATCACATCAGCCGCATTGTAAAGATAGAAAAAGGTACACGATACGATCCGACTTTTGAGGAAAACATAAAGAAATTTGCCGATATGTTTGGACTGGAGATCATCTCGATGACCGGGAACGCAGAGATCGTGGAAAGATGTTATTTGGATGCAAAAAACGCCATAAAAAGCGTGTGCAAGTAAAAAACTCTTAAAGCCTCCCTTAACTATGTTCTTGGTATATCATCAATGTGGATCATTTCATTTGCGTCACTGCCTATAAGGCACATCCCTTTTTTGTCCATTGCCCATATCTTGCAAGCCGGCCGCATGTACTGTATAATATTTTCAGAAGGTAAATGATCGATATCAAGGCCGCAGGTTTCCAGAAGGGGATGATCTTCGGGGTTCAGTTCCATTATACTAACTACTTGCCGTAGCAAGCTCAGCAGGTCTTCAATGTTCTCATGGTCCCATGCCTTGATCCTGTTGCATATGATAGGCAGAATACATTCTTGCACACCTTTGTTGGCAAGTATCTTGGAAGCGAGACAGATGGACGCATTATCAGCTTTCGATTCATCATCCGGTCCCCTGAAACAGAAACTGCCCTCTTCGACCATCCGATCGAAATCAAGAGGACATCTGGAGCCTTCAATAGCTTTCATAACAATATCTATGGTAAGATCATAATCATTTGCTATCCTTTTAATAGCCTTATCGATGACCATACATTTATCCATTATAGTAAACCCCCTTTTTAATCATCTGTTCCAGATCTATCGGCGTATTGATGTTGGCAAAGGACACAAGTTCCCTGTCGATGAGCCTGATCATATCCACGCTTATGAATCTGATATCATGTAATTGCGATACTGCAGCCATCACACGATGATCATCCATAAGTATAGATCTTTCTACAACAGGTATCAGCTGTTCTCTATTATAAACTGCATGTAAAGGCTCTTTTCGGCCATCTCTCCATGTCGGGACAGCTGCACCATGGCCAACCGCCTCCTTGAACAAAAGATCGATAACGTCAGGTTGGAGAAAAGGCATATCACAAGCCACCACGAATACATAGTTACCGGATGCTGCCCTCATGCCTTCCAGTATCCCGGCAAGAGGACCTCTCCCCTGATATTTGTCACACAAAAAGACCACACCTTTGACAAATCGTGAGAAGATTTCCTGCTGTTTCTGGTCCCTTACTGAAATGATCACTTCGTCTACCAACGGCTGCAAGACATCTACAGCTTTTTCCAGTAAGGTTTTATCCTTAAAGGTAAGCAAAGCTTTCTCCTGTTCTCCAAGCCTTGTCCCTTTTCCACCAGCCAGTATTAGTGCCGACCTTTGCATTGAACCTCACCGATCATATCAATAGCTAACATCCAAACGTATTATTATAATATTATGCAATATTAGACCTTTCCGTCGATTTTAAGCTTCGTAATACTTAAAATAGATTCCTGCCTAGTTAAAGGCATGATAGAGGATCCTGAACTAGAGTGTATAGGTACCCTTGCCAGGGAGATACTAGTGGCAGCGCGCACCGCACCCAAAGCCAAAGGCAAGGATGACATTGTGACCGGTATCCTTGAGCAAGATGAACAGGAAACGTTGGCCAGATTCATGGAAGGTATGGCAGATGAAAGAGGAGATCACTTCGCATTCTTCAAAAGGGATGCACAGAATATAAGAAAAGCTGATGCTGTGGTGCTCATCGGTCTGCGTAGTGCAGGTGTTGCAGGACTTAACTGTGGGGCTTGTGGCTATAAAGAATGTGATCAGATGCTTGAAGCACAAAAGGTAAAGACAGATTTCAAGGGCCCACAATGTAGTATTAAATATATTGACCTGGGGATCGCTCTGGGATGTGCTGCAGCCAGGGCCAAAGATCTTTGCCTTGACAACAGGATATTCTACAGCGCCGGTACTGCAGCCATTACAGCAGAGATGATAAAGGCCGACATCGCCATAGCAATTCCTTTAAGTGTCAAGGGCAAGAACATTTTCTTTGACCGGAAATGGCCTTAAGTTTCAGGCAAGACCACGCCGCCGCTCACTGCGATATTCTTCGAGCAGGGATGTCAGATGCTGATGTTCCTGGTCGCGCCTCTTTTTCTTTGCATCTTCCTGCCATGCGGACAATGCCTGTTCCAGAACCTTGGGGTCCACAGTAGCGAAATCATCGAACCTTTGAACATCTACATCCTTAAGCAAAGGCACGTTCCCCTGGAAAAAAGCTTCACTGGCCGCATGTGAAATATCATCTTTTACTATCACAGCCCTTATACCTGTTTCCACCAGTATGGCTGCTGTACCGGCAGCACCTCCGCTGGAGTCTTCAAGCAATACAACATCTCCTTTTTTGAGACCATACATGTCCATTGTCTGCTGGATGGCTTCTTTTGTGAATGCTGTCACCACTTTGACAGGCAGGCCCTCGCCTTTGATCTCTTTCTTGCGGATCTGCTTAAGTTTCTTGATATGCTGCCGTGAGTCCTGCAGAGCCTGCTTTAACCTACTGAGCTCTATTCTGAGCCTCGATATCTCAGTATCACGTATCTGTATCTCTTTTTGTTTACGCAGCTCCCGGGATTCGGCTTTCTTCAGCTTATTTATACGACCTTCCATCTCTGCTATGCGTCTTCCCTTCTCCGAATTGGTTTCTTTTAACTCCTGCACGTATTCCTTGAGGTCATGTATCATATCGTTCTTCTGTCTTATCAGCTCCTGAAGCCTTTTTACCTGCTCATCTACATCGATGCTCACTCCTGTTGCAGGGGCAGCTTCAGATCTGACAGGAACGCGAACAGCGGTTACTTTCTCTATTGCCTCCTCTATAGGATCACCATTAATGACATGGTACTTAATCAGGTCCAGGTCTGCAAACCGCGGAGCCTTTTTCTCCACTCTGCTGAAAATATTCTTGTAATTACGATAGCTATTAATAGCAGCAGCAAGGGAATCCCTTTCATGGTCATTGGAATAACCGAAAGGTCTTGCCATGGCGATCTTTTCTTCAGCACGCAGCTCAGTACCAGGAGTTCCCAATATAGCCTTGAAACTGCGGCGGACCTTCTCCACAGCCGCAGGTGTCGGATAGACATCTGTTGCAACAATAGCAGGCTTTCCGTGATCTGATATCAGCTTGACTACCTGATCATGGGACATACCTCTGAAACTGTTTGAAAAAAGCAGATCACCGTCTAGAGACAGAATGGCTATTCCCACCGTGGTGCCGGGATCAATGCCAACGATAGTGTATTTACGTTTGGATGGAGTGAGAGGGATATACTTGATCTTATCTCGTTCAACACTG
Organism: Methanomethylovorans sp.; assembly: GCF_050177135.1. NCBI lineage: Archaea > Methanobacteriati > Methanobacteriota > Methanomicrobia > Methanosarcinales > Methanosarcinaceae > Methanomethylovorans > Methanomethylovorans sp. Next base: position 653 of record NZ_JBFXHJ010000025.1, on the reverse strand, counting down.
CGGATGATTACCTGCACATCTGCATTAATGGAAGGATGCACTGGTATTTTCTCACGATTGCTATTGACTATGAACTCGGTGCGCACATAGCCACCGAAACCCTCTATGGACTTAGAAGTAAAAGTAACGCCCGTATCTTTGGAGAACTTACGCAGGATCTGCTCTATCAGCCGGCTTTTTTCTTTTACGGCACCATGGACCTTCCGTCTGTATCTGTTCTGGCTCCACCCGCCTCTTCCCAGAGACCTTGCCCTGCTGACCTTGATCCTTGTAACATCTTCGAACAGAGAAACCTCACATCCTACACTCATAGCTGCGAGGCGGGCACATGCTTCAGCTTCATCTCCGGGACTGAACTGGTTCATGGAAATACCATGCTCCTGTGCAAGCTTCAGGAGAGGCTGCTGATGCAGGCCGCCTGTTACCTGTATAAGCCTTGTGGAGTCAGGCAGTTTATCAAGAAAACGGATGAGCTCATCCTTATCAGGAGCGAGCTCGAATATGTTATCCACGGCGATATAATCAGGCTTATCCTCCTTTACCATTTTTAGGATACGGCTCCTGCTGACCATGCTGTGGCGTTGCACCTGGCCTTCTTTAAGGATGGCCACAGCATACTTGGGTATCGCCTGTGCCCTGGAGGAGCCTTTTGC
>NZ_JBFXHJ010000024.1:0-20520 GCF_050177135.1 Methanomethylovorans sp. | reverse complement strand
ATACAACAGTTGACACAACATTAAGGGGAAAGCATACGTTTCTGACATATGTCGATGGAAATGAGATCTCAATAGATATTGAAAAACAGGACCTTAACTGGTACAATGGAACCGATGACCTAAGAATAGAAATTGTTTCCGGTACAGGAAAAACTATATCTTCTGCGATAATTCCTGATGATGGTGATATAACCGACCACCGCGGACTGGGAAAAACTCAGATATCCCATATCAGATCCACCGGACTGAACCGGGGCACATACAAGATAATAGTAGATGCTAGTGATGATACATTGATCAAAAAACTACGAGTATCGAGCAGTAAGCTGGTCGTAGAGAACAATTTGTTCGTATATACCCCTGCAAGATTATTCACCTTGACCGAAGAAGAACAGCCTGTAAGCCTTATGACCCTCCACGAAGAAGGCCTTCAGAAAATAGATATCAGCAATAAGAACACAACCTGCAATGTAACGATCGATAAGATAGCAGTCACGCAACATGCGAAAATAGGACCTTCATCAAGCCTGCAGGAGATCAATATTCCTGCCGGAGACCTGAAGATAGCATCAAAGATATATTTTTCATTTACAGAAGGCTCATATTTCGATCCGGTGAAATGCAGCGTTGTGCCTCTGGAGAATAACTTTGACTGGCTTAAGAAGAACAATGTTGACTATGTAATAATGAAGAACCGATCTGTAACATCTGAGAACGGATGGGTAATAGCTGAAACTGAGTGGAATATCGATGACCTTTATATAAGGAATAATATACTTGGCTTCTCTACGAACATAGAACATCCGGCTGATTCCTCTCAGATAGATATTCCAGTAGACTGGATAAGAATAATCTTAGAGTAGTGGTCACGTGTATAAAAGATACTTATACTTCATTTTATTGATCGCGATCGTCGTCCCTGCTATTGCTTCGGAGGTAAGCGGACCACTTTCTTATGTAAGATACGACGAGAACGGATATACAATAACAGGTGCTGATGCGCCTTCGTTATTGCTCGAAAAAGAGATCTTTTCAATTGATCTCTCGAATGGTACGACCATAGACGCTGATCATTTTTATTATGCCGGGACCCAGGAAGGAAATAAGATCGATTATCTGGGAAATACATACCTGATAGAGAACATCAATGATACTGCTGTTCTATCCACAGAATTGTGGGAAGGTCAGGACATGAAGATCGGGATCCATGAAACGGTCGATCTTCCGGAAGGATATACTCTGAAATGTACAGAGATATCGGATATGGAAGGAAAGGCCACTTTTGTGCTGGAGAACGACAAAAGTATCCTGGATCATTTGAGCATAAAGGAAAACGGTAGCTACAATTACTCACAGACCTATGAAGGAAAAAGTGTAGCGCTTTTCTCTTTTACTGCAGTTGATCTCTTGCATGAGAATGGAAATGACGGAGTAACATTGACAGATATCTCCATAAGGAAAGCAACGGTATTGAGCGATGGTCAGGACCTGTATAAAGATTATATAATAAACCTGGAGGATATCGACTGGGATGGGGACGAAGACATCGTCATACGCCTCAAGCCAGGTCATACTTTTACAATATCTCCTTCATCAGAGACCTCTCTTCTTAACGGTTATATATGCCTGAGAACCGGAGTGGGTTACAACCATTTACTGGACAGGTTAGAGGGTTCTGTTCCATTGGTATCTAATGATGAATATAGAATATATTCATACAACCACAACGATGTAGCAGAACTTGAAGCAGTACTGAACGATCCGTCCTCTGATTCTACATTCGCCATAGCTCCTTATGTGAAGTTCAATGGAATGGGAACCATTACTACTAATGCTTCTGCAGAAACAAGAAGCTCTATGCAATTAAGGGGAAAACATGAAATATACACATATATTCACAATGAGACCCTTAGCCTTTCTGTTTCAAAACATGACCTCAACTGGTACGCAGGAGAAGATGAACTAAATATAAGTGTTTATTTACCCTCTGGAGAAATTGTCGGATCTCTGGTCATACCGGACGATGGACAAAATGCAGCGACCCGCAGAGCAGGAGAAGTCCAGACAGGGATGCTGGAAGTGCCTAGACTGCAGGACGGCATCTACCATATAAAGCTCATATCTAACGATGATATCATAATAGACGAACTGCGCAGTGCACAGGACAAGCTGGTCTTTGACGGAAAGATGTTCGTCCTTTCACCCGGGGACCTGTATGTAGGTTCCAATAAAAGGATCTCGTTAAAATTTATGACCTTACATGAAGAAGGCTTGCAGGAGATAACCATAGAAGGGAATGACCGTACCTACCAAACAAAACTGGATACAAAGAACAAATGGGTAAACATCAGGTTACCCGCATCCTCCTCTCCATATAATATAAAACTACCAAAGGGAGATATTAAAGTCGAATCAGATGCATATTTTGCGTACAATGATGAAGCCTTCTTCAGCAAAGAAGAATGTACTGTTGTCCCCTTGTATGATACCATTAGCAAGGATCAGGAACTAAAAATAGATTATTTTATAGTTCCACCGCAAAAAGAGCAAATCGTATTCTATCCTTACAGGAACACAACCGGTCACGCATATTTTGATCTTTCCAATTATGATAATGAACTGAACACCTGGACATCACCGGGTCTGTTCTATTTTGATATTACAGGAAAAAGAAGCTGGGAGTTCCTGAAGATCGTTCCCGGAGACGACAATATACTGAGTAAAGACGAGATAGTATACGGAAGCCTCCAATATAGCGATCATGATGCTGAAAGTCCCCTGGACAGAACTATTGCATACCTTGGTGAACCCTACTGCATACTGGAAATAGACAATTCATCAGCTTTCCTCTCCAGGATAATGGCTGATATGAACATAAGGGTCAATTCCAGCAAAAAGGTAGAGCTGGGAGATGGAATGACCTTAGAAATGCATACAATAGACCCGGCTGGACATAAGATCAGGCTCTTCCTTTACAGAGAAGGAAAGGTCCTGTCAGATCTTGAGATCAAAGAGAATGACACAGCATCATATAAAGAAGTTATAATGGACAATGAGATCCCATTGGTGAACATTCAATGCAAAGAGATCGTAAAAGGTATTAACAGTTCCAGTGCGCTGCTTAGGATAAATAGGATCAATGGCCATGCCATTGTAATAAAGGACCATGATACGTTCAGAGATGGCTCTACAGCAGAGATCACTGATATCAATGGCGATGGTCTTCAGGATATAAGAATAACACTTGAAGAGAATACTGAGATCCTGCTTGAAAAAGGCAGACCTGTAGCCATTCTTGGAGGATATCTGGCCCTGGAGACCGAAGATAATGGCAAGATCCTGGCCAGTAAAAAAAATGTGCCCAATGATGAGGGTAATTTGAACATTAAAGTACAGTATGGAACCAACTTCTCGTTTACAGAGCCGGTAAAAGAGATACCAATAACTATTGAGAATACCAGCATTAGAACCTTCAATATATATTATAATAAAGACGTGACTGACTTCTCCTTTTTACTAAAGGAATTGAAAAAAATACCAAGTGAGGAAAATGGGATAGAGGGCAACATCCACAGCATATACGACCTGAGCCTTTATCCAGACAATCCTGGCACTATATACATAGAATTCCCTGTGGAAGAACAATGGCTTAAGAACAGAGGACTTGGACCTGAAGATGTTTACATTGGTTACTTCGAAAATGGGAAATGGTCATACGCTGCTCCCAGTAAGATAGGAGAGCAGGAAGAGCACATCATCTTTAGCGTGAACTTAAAAGACCCTGGTATATTCTGCATCCTGGGTCTGCCGAATACTTCAGAAGGATACAACAGGGGTCCTGAAACTATATCTTACATACTCAGATCGATATCTGATGATATTAATGCAAAAGATATGGATCCGGGCAATGAAAATGTGGAAAAATTATCTTCAAAAGCCATAGGCACTAATGTGCCGATCTATATCGTGCTATTCCTTTTCATTGTATGTATAACGATCCTTCTGGCATATGCGAACAGAGATACTTTTACTGAAGATCGTACCCGAAAGGTCCGGAAGGAAGAAAAATATGTAAAGGCAATTGAATTCAATCGTAGCTTATGCCTGACATTGATTGCCATTTTTATGGTTCTGCTGATCACAGAAGAAATATGGCGAGGTTCAATAAGCTCCCACCTGGATACTAATATAATATTGATCTGTGTGATGATCACAGGATCGATCGATCTAGTTGGAAGGATATTCAGGAAGAAAGAGGGACTTTGAGATCAAATGTCTTCAAGAACACGTGTATAAACTTCTGCCGTTTGTTTTGCACACCTTTCCCATGAGAATTGGGCAGCTCTGCATATGCCCCTATGAACAAGAGAAGACCTGAGCACATCATCCTGAAGTAATTGAAGCATGTGGCTGGCCATTTTCTGATGGTCGTCCGGATCTGCAATAATGCATGCATCACCTGCAACTTCAGGCAAAGAGGATACATTGGATGTGATCACCGGGCATCCACATGCCATAGCCTCTATGACCGGAAGTCCGAAACCCTCATAGAAAGAGGGGAAAACGAACATTTTCGCAATGCAATACAACCTGGCAAGATCTTCTGTCGGAACCCTCCCCAGGAAACGCACATCTTTTTCCAGGTTAAGAGAAGCTATCAGAGACATGATACTTCGCCTGTCATGTGCATATTGCGGTTCTCCGGCCTTCAGAAGGATAAGATCCTTTCTTCCGGATATTTTTTTCAACCTGTAGAATGCCTTAATGATGCCTTCTACATTTTTCCGTGGCTGTTCTGAACTAATATGCAGGATATATTCCTTATCTTTTTCAAGACCGTATTTTGACCATATCGAAGAAACATCCTCATAAAGTCTGAACACTGCAGGATCAATACCAAGATAGATGGTGGTCATTTTCTCTTTGGAAATACCATATTTACGTTGCAGATCGCTTGCAGTGGCATCAGAGTCAGTAATGATATGGTCTGCACCTTTAAGGCCCTTATACATCAGTTTGCCCATCATCAGATGCATCCTGCTTGCCGGGTACATCTCATGAATGATATCATGACAGGTTATTACTTTAGGTGCTACCTTAAAAAAAGAAATGTTCTGATTGGTAAGATGATAGAGGTCGTATTTTGGGATGTGACCCTGCATCCGGTAATAAAAAAAAGGATTATTATCAACAAGTGGTATCTTTCTTGTAGCGGCTATGTTCTTCGATGTGGTAAGTTCGCTTAGAGTGAACTGTCTGGTATCAAAGAACACGTGATCTATATCCATCTGGCCTTTAATAGCTTCGAATAGGGAAAATGCATAATTCCCTATACCTGTATAAGGTTGGGCAGTGTTGATCATACCTATGGTCGTATAAATCACCTTCTGAACGATCACATGAACATATTAGAACTGTCAGTAACCCTATACAACTGCAATTCAAAGTTTCTGGTCACTATATTTGCAGGTCTTTTCATAAGCTGGCGCGCTATGGAATAATCCATATCGTAAACATCTGCTTCCCTGTGAGGATAATGGTTCAGGTCCACTGTAACCTCGAGCTGTTCCAAAGTGACAGCCTGAGTGTAAAAAAGCTCCAGCTCCACAGGGTTGAAATATTTATCCAGAGAGGTTGCTTCATTTGTAAGTATATATACTGTATCAAAACTGGAAATGTTGAGATCATTTTTAAGCTTTCCAACAGAGTCAGCATCCCACCAGAGAGCTGGCTTTGAGTACACAAAAAAAAGAGGATCTGCCATTTTATACGAACCTGCAGCATATCTGTCTACAAGTACCAGGTCATTAGGACCAACGCGGTCAGCAATATTCCCTACGTTTGCTATCATTCCCTGGTTTTCAGAGAAGAACAGGATGGGATAAGCAGTATAAATATTCAGTATCATGACCAGGGACATAAGGCACATGTACAAGGTTTTCTTTTTTGACAGATCATGTATCAGAACAGACATAAGTAAAAAAGCTCCTGGTATGGTTGTAGCTACATACCTCCTGAGGAACCAGGGCTGGTCCAGGGTAATGAAAGGAGAAATAAGGTAAAGAAAGCCAGGAAGCATAAAGAAAATCACAAGAAGCTGTTTTCTGGAACTGATATCCCTGCGGATCACAGATACGATGAAAACCAGGAAAATGGAGATCAATGGCAACTGAAGGTTATACTCAGATAATGCCATATATACGAATTCGGGAAAATGATATCTGATAGCCGTTCTGTCCATAGATGCTGCTTCTGTAGAAGATGATATCACACCGCCTGAAAAATGGTTCAGGACAGCATCTATGACCCCGAGATATCTCGTCTGCATAAAAAAGTAATAATAAAGTAGCAATGCTGAAGTCAGTAAAAATACGAACCAGAATATTACAGGGAAATATTTATTCAGGAAATAGGATCTGTCGTGTTTTCTGATACCCGAAAAATGATCTAGGCCAATATTGTTAGTTCCCTTTTGGTTCGATGAAACAAAGCGCTTAGATGACAAGTCATATAGTAAAAAGAGAAAATAGAAACCAAAAAGTATCAAACCTTCTATACGTACAAAGGGTAGCATCCCGAAAGATAACATCGATGAAATATAGTAGATATTCTGTTTGCGCTGCAGCAGATACAGGCAGCACAGTACTCCAAACCAGAAGAGGGCCATGAAGAATATCTCGGTCACAGTCTGTCTTGAGAACCAGATCAGAGGATATGTAGCCGAAAAGGTCAGCACAGCTCCCAGACCAACATAAGAATTCCTCAGTTCTTTTCCGATCAGATAGATACTTACAAGCCCTATGAACAAAGGAAGAAGATTACTGAATTGTATACCTTGTATACCGAAAAGACTGTAATAGATCGCTACCCAGGAAATATACCCGAAATGGAACTGGGAAATCAGTTTTCCATCACTGGTCGTGATGTAATTGTTCGGAGACAGAAAACGTGGTATGAGATCATTCATAGCAGAATCTATGAGCAACGTATGATGCTCTGCCAGATAGATAGCATTGGTTGAATAGATACCTGGATCCCGGCCTCCGTAGAATGTATCATGGAAATACAGAGAAGTAAAGATGGAAAAGAGCAGAATAAATAAGATTGCAATGATGTTCTGTTTGGACGTACCATTATTAGCACGATATTTGTGAAAATAGAATGTGGAAACAGCTGTTATCAACAGTAGTACTGCTGAGAGTATCGGTTTGTAAAAAAGAGAGAACATAGCCAGCAAATTAGCAGCCCATGCGATACATACGAACCATAGTGAAAGAACAATGAACTGATATTCAAACTTAGGAGTAGTTTCATCCTTTAACTGCACTATAAAGCACCTCCGTATAAAGGTGGGAAACCTTATCCCAGCGATACTCATCGAACATGGATCTACCGTTAGCACCTATCTTAGTCCTTAAAACAGGATCAGAAAGTAAAAGAATTATCCTGTCGGCCATAGCTTCCCAGTCTTTTTCCGGAACCTTGAATCCATTCGACCCATCAGTAATGGTCAGACCAGGACCACCTGAATCAAATCCTACAACTGGTTTTCCATAGCTCATTGCCTCCAGAGCAGGCATACCCAAACCCTCTGCGTTTCCCCATTTATCGGTAATAGAAGGTATTACATATACATCGCATGCTTCATACAATAAAGGGAGATCTTCGTTCGGGAGCAGACCCGTAAATAGCACATTATGTTCAAGATGATAGCTTTTGACAAGAGATTCCAGCATACTACGCTCCGGACCTTCTCCCCCTATGACCAGCAGAGCATCCGGGTGGACAGATGCGATCTTGCTCATCGCCCTGATCAAAAAAGATGTACCTTTAAGAGGTATCAATCTGTGTACAGTGAATATAGTAGGCCTGTCCGACAAGCACAATTTTCGTTTAAAGTTTTCCAGAAATGTTGAACAATGCTTGATAGGATAATTACTGCCAACCGGAAATACTGATACTCTGTCAGGATCTACATCAAAGGTCAAAGCACAAGCTTTAGTGTATTCACTGATAGCTATTATTGCATCGTGTTTATCGAGAATGTATTTAGCCAGCGGTCTTAATCTGAACCTTTTAAGGAATACCAGATCTGTGCCATATACTTTCAGAACAGAAGGGATACCTGATATCTGGCGGTATACTGCAGAAACAAAGCCAGCGGGGAATGCCCAGTTAGAAAAGATAAGTTTAGCTTTCTTTTTCTTTTTTAGCTTATGGAGATTTAAGAACATAAAAAATAACAGGCTGAGCATCAAAAGAGAATTGAGCAGATATTGCAATAAAACACCAATTGTAGAACTGGATTTCTCATGGGGAAGGAAATTACCATATCCCAGTGATTCATATCGTTCAGGTGCGTACCTGAATCTATATACTTCAATACCGTCGATTGTTTCATAAGTTTTGGACCCTTTCACATGAGGGCATAAGATAACTGGGAGTAAGCCATCTTTCACGAACTCTTGCCCTAATTCCAGTATCCACCGGGCCTTATAATCATCTTTGTCCCTGGGAAAAGATGATGTTAGTACAATTATATTCATGCTGGATCGTTGCAACATCTTTTCATCAAGCTAGATTGCAATTATTCCATCTCTATTTTCTTTAAACGGTATAATATCTCTTCTTCGCGTATCCTCTGGTATTTCAGCATATCGGCTATCAGACCGAACACAAGGATCTGCAGACCAGTTAAGCATAGCATGGTCGTAAGTATTGCGTACGAGATATTTGGGACCACAACTCCGGTTTTTATGAATTGCACCAATACCGTTACTCCGGATAGCGCAGCAACGACCAGAAACACAAAACCTATGGAAGCAAAGACCTTCATAGGTTCATAATCACGATAGGTGCGTAGTATCACAGCAGTAGCACGCTGAGCATAATGGAAAATCCCTGACATTAGTCTTGAATGACCGTCTCTTTTTCTGAATTCAATAGGGATCTCTACCAAGGTAAGGTTATGGTTAACAGCCTGCATGATCGTTTCCTGGACATAAGTATAGTCAGCCAGAATATTCATCCTTAGTGCAGCATCTCTTGTGAAAGCTCTGAAACCCGTTTGTGCATCTGTCACGGGGTAGCCGGAAGCCATGCGTGTCACACGCGTAGCTAGAATATTCCCAATTTTCTTCTGGAGAGGCATGTATTCAATGTGCCCCCTGAATCGGGAACCTAATACGATATCAGCTTTGCCTTGAAGAATAGGAGCTACCAGATCTGGAATTTGATTTTGGTTATATTGGAAATCTGCATCAGTGTTCACAATTATATCTGCGCCTCTTTCCAGACATGCTTCAAGACCTTTACGGAAAGTTAACGCAAGTCCACGGTTCTCCTTTTGGGAAACAATGTGATCCGCACCTGCTTCTAAAGAGACTTTTACAGTAGAGTCCGTGGATCCATCGTTAATGACAAGGACTTCTACCTTATCTATGCCCTCAATTTTCCGGGGTATCTCTTTGATCACTTTTTGAATGGTTTTTTCTTCATTGTAGGCTGGAATCATCACAATGAGCTTCATGGGATGATTATATAAAATTAATAGAATAAATAATCTTGCTTGCAGATATGCACCTGATGATACAGATGACAGGAATTTTTTCCGGCTGGTAATCCGCCGGACTCATAGAAAAGCTTTTGTATGTAAATACCGATAGTGCATGCAAATAAATATACTAAAGATGTGTATAAATGAGTCACAAATTACATTTCTTGCTCACAGGAACTGGGACCAAAGCAAACAACAGATTGAAACAAGCCTTAAAATCATTCCATGATCCTGAAAATGAAAAGATACCGGTAAATATCAAGCAACTGATCACTTCTATAACACATGAGAAGAACGAAATAGAAAGTAAAGAGTGCACGTATAGAGTAAAGAAAACCAGGGATACAAGCTCCATAATCATTGAATGTTCGGACTGTAACGAAGACTCCACACTAAATAACCCCATATGCAGATCAAATATCTTTAACATCCTGCTCAAAGAAGCAATAACAGAAAGACTTGTAATATCAAATCTTTATGACAGGGAATACGATGGAAAGATTCTCCAGAAAATTTACTCACTTGCCCGTCTGGAAGATCATCTGCGAACATATGAGAACATGGAAACTGTTTCCTTCAATTGCAGATACGATTCAAAGGATACCTGCAAAAAGAACAGAAATGAAGAAATGGAGAAAATTATAAATTCAGCAAAAGGATCGCCATTTAAAGCCTATAGGAATACTGAAAAGATCATCAAACAACTAACATGTGAAGCTGAAAAGGTAACTCATCCGGAGTGCAATGAATGTATAGGGATTTTTCAGGAAACATTATATGATATAATCAGAAGGATGAGCCCCTTCGTGAACGATCTTTTTTGTGAGCCTGATGGAACTTTTGATCATGAGAAAAATCTGCAGCCATACGTACGGCCTTTGTTCTCCACATCCCGTATTTATACCGAACCACCAGTGAATACTATTTTTATAGAATGCTATGACGTGCAGAGAGATGACGGAAGGAAATTACCCATATCTATATATGAATTTACAGACAAACCCGAAAAACTCTATGTCGTAAACCCTGCTGAATACAACATGCAGCCTGAGGAACTTCTGCTCATTGACAACGTCCGGGACCGTATGATCAAACATAGACCGGAAGATATGAATTTTGCAGATCCCGCCCTTTCAAGGGAATATTTCCGCAGGCTTTGTAAGAGATTGCTGCGTGAAGAGGCAAGGGATAAAAAAGTGGTTTTGTCACCTTCTCAGCTGGACATGTATTCTGACCTGCTGGCAAAATACACAACGGGACTTGGGATCCTGGAAGACCTGTTATCTGATGGAAGGGTGACCGACATATATGTTAATGCTCCTGCAGATCGGAATCCTGTACATGTGGTGATGAATGGGGAAGAATGTACTACTAATATATTTCTGTCCCAGGAAGAAATGGATTCCATGGTCTCGAGGTTCAGGACGATAAGTGGAAGACCTTTCGGAGAAGCGACCCCTGTTCTTGAAATGGCGCTCCAGGAGTACGGAGTACGTGTTTCAGTGATAGGAGACCCATTGAGCGCAAAAGGAATGGCCTATGCTTTTAGAAAACATGCAAAGGCTCCCTGGACACTGCCTAAACTGATCAATACCGGTGCTATCACCCCTCTCACAGCAGGTCTGCTCAGCTTCATGATGGATGGACATGCATCAGTGCTGATCGCCGGGGGAGTAGGAGCCGGGAAAACGTCCCTGTTATGTGCCATGCTTATGGAAATGCCTCAGAGATACAGGATACTGACCATAGAAGACACACCGGAAATACCTCTTGAACAATTGCAGAAACTGGGGTGGAAAGCACAGGGCCTCAATGCCCAGTCCTCTATAGTGAGATCCAGTATTGAGATAGACCCGGCCACAGCCCTGCGTGCATCCCTGCGGCTTGGCAGTTCATCTCTTGTAATAGGTGAAGTGAGAGGACCGGAAGTCGCAATGCTGTATGAAGCAATGCAGGTGGGTACAGCAGGTAATTCTGTGATCGGGACCATACATGGTGCATCCACAAATGCGGTATATGAGAGAATAGTGCATACCCTTGGAGTGCCTCCTGCCTCGTTCAGGGCTACAGATGCCGTAATAGTATGTTCAAATACCCGCATAGCAGGCAGTATGGCAACAAAACGTAAAGTGATACAGATAGCGGAAGTGAACGAAGTGTGGGATCCTGATAATACATACAGTGTCTTCTCTGACATCCTCACTTTTGATGCCTCGGTCAATTCACTGGTACCAACAGACCTGCTTGATAGAGGACAGTCTGCATTGATAAGGAAAATTGCAAGAAAATGGGGGATATCCGTGGATGAAGCTTCAAAGAACATCCGTATACGCGCAAACATGAAGCTTAAAATGGCGGAATACGGAAAAACAGACGCGGCATTCGTTGAGGCTGAAATGGTATCTGCCTCTAATAACATGTTCTGGATGTTCATGGAAAAGGAAAAAGAGATCGCTGGCAAGCCAGACATGCAGCGCGTATATGACAAATGGTGTGCATGGCTGGAACAGATCATAGCGACAAAAAATGAAAAACTGTCTGCTGCAACAAGAGACAAAATGCCATATTCCAGTTCATTGGCCCAGGAAGTACAGGGTGGCAATGATGCATGATAATAACTGGTACTACAGGGGATGCAAGTTCACATGGAGATACCTCTCCGGATATATAACAGATCATGGGGAATTCAAGAAGAAAAGTGAAAAAGCAGTAAGCCAGGAATATATGAACGCCCTTGTTTATACAGGGTTTGACCTGGAACCTTATGAAACGACACTTTTTTCCTATATAGGATCAGCCAGTCTGTTCATTCTTTTCCTGTTGACGGACGCGTTATTTTTCAGGTTCACTTCAACTTCATCAGGCATTCTTATATTAATCGTTATTATAAGCCTGATCCTGCCTGTCGCAGCATTGTGGTATCTCAGTGAATATGTGAAGATACATGCCAGATACATGAAGATAACATCATTAGGAGACATGCCTGAAGTAATGAGCTATGTAGTAATGTCAATGAAGATAGTGCCTAACATGGAAAAAGCCGTACATTTTGCCGCAGAGAACTCAAACAGGCCCCTTGCCAGGGATCTGAAAAAGATGCTATGGAACCTCCACTTACGAGTATATGCCGGCATGGATGATGCTGTAGTTCAGTTCTCGGAAATGTGGGGTAAGAACAGTGAACATTTCAAAAGGTCATTGCATCTTATCAGAAGCTCCATGAGCGAAACTGATCCTGCACAACGCACTTTTACATTGAACCGGTCTTTGGATATCATACTGGAAGGAACTCGTAACCTTATGGAGAGCTATGCTGCAAAACTAAAACTTCCTACGTATGTACTGTACTCCATATTCATCCTTATACCTCTCGCCCTGGTAGCGTTGCTGCCTGCAATGGCTGTTGTTGGGATACGCATCACAAGTACTAACCTCATACTGACATATGATATACTATTGCCTTTGATCACATTCATGTATGCAGAATATGTGCTTATGCAAAGACCTGCAGCATTCGTACCTCAGAAAATATCAGACACACACCCTGAACTGGAGGGGCTGCCATCAAAAAAGAAAAAGGAACTTGTTATGGCATTAATTACCGGAAGTGCTGTATGTGGCCTGGGATACATATTGTTGTATGCCGGAAATCCTTATGGCATCATTTCAACAGCTGTGCTTGAAGGAGTTGTACCTACTGCACTGCTGGTATTGGTAGGTATAAGTATTACGTTCTCATGGTATCTGAATGCTGCATATGGCCCATACAAGAGAATAAGGGACAAGATAATAGCTATGGAAAACGAGTTTTCCGATGCTCTGTTCATCCTGGGCAGGAGAATATCGGAAGGCAGGTCTGCAGAAGAGGCTTTTATACACACTGCTGCCAATATGAAAGGGGCATCCATCAGCGAGCCTTTCGAGAAAACCGCTGTGAACATCTCATGTATGAGATGTGACCTGTACAGCGCGATATTCGATGACGAGTATGGTGCATTTAAAAATGTGTATTCTGAAAGGATAAACACGACTATGAAACTGTTCCTGGAAAGCGTGCATAAGAGCCACGAAGCTGCTGGTGTGGCCATAGTGAAGCTAGCCGATCATATGACAGACCTGCAGGAGGTGGAAAGACGCATAAAGGAATCATTGTACGAGATGACATCTACGATGAAGTCTACTGCGTGTATCTTTGCTCCGCTTATAGCAGGGGTGACAATTGCACTCTCCGAAGTGATCGCAAAGATCCTTCAGAACGTAGCACATAGTATATCGAAACTGCCCCCGAATGTGATCCCTGGGCCTGCGGATATCTCACCCGAGAGCCTGGAACTTTCCATAGGACCAAACATGTTCATGCTGTCAATAGGCATATACCTTATTCTTATCACAATGATCCTTGTACGATTCTCAAATGCCATCGAATATGGAGGAGATAAGAGCCAGATGATGTACGAACTCTCCAGAGCACTGCCTATATCAGTAATTATGTTCTCTGCATCGGCAATTGCTTCAAGGATAATATTCAGAGGCTTTATCTGAGGAAAAGCTGTAACTGTTATTCTCAAATCAGAAACAACACTATTCCATATAGATCAGGGCTTTGTTGGGACAACACTGCACACAAAGCATGCATCTGTTACATAGGTCATGATCGATCTTTGGCCTGTCGTCGGTTGTTCTTTTAAGAGCAGAGGTCGGACAAACGGTCCTGCACCTCCCGCATTTTTTGCAGCCGCAAACTACTATGTATCCTTTGCTCAACACCACATAATAGGCAAAGAGATAAAGGTATTTAAGGCAAATGGACTAAACAATAGATATATATGATAAGATCTATGGTTGCGCCACTATGCTGAACATATCTGAGGGAGAAGCGGGTTCCCGTTATACATATCTTTCCAGAGGCTGTAAATTATGCCAGGAAGGAGCAAAAATGGTACTTTTTATTACCGGTATTTGTGGAAAGAACTGTTTCTATTGCCCTATTTCTGATGAAAGGAAAAAAGACATTACTTTTGCAAATGAAAGAACGGTTAACTCCGACATGGATATAATAGAAGAAGCAAAACAGATGGGAGCACTTGGTACGGGGATCACCGGCGGGGAACCGTTGCTTGAACCTGAGAAAGTGTTCAGATATATCAAAGTGCTCAAATCGGAATTCGGAAAAGAGCATCATATTCATCTCTACACTGCTCTGCCTTTGGATGATAATATACTGGAACAGCTTGCAACTGCTGGCCTTGACGAGATAAGGTTCCATCCACCTGCAGATATCTGGAACAGTAATATGGAAAATTACGCAAGTTCCATAAAAAAAGCTATGAATACAGGAATGGAAGCGGGTCTGGAGATCCCGGCCATAGAGGGGGCACAAGAAGTGGCCAGGATGGCAAATGAAGTGGGTTGCTTTCTCAATCTGAATGAGCTTGAGTTCTCAGATACAAATTCTCAGGGAATGAAACTCAGAGGTTATAAACTGCAGGACGAGATCTCAAATGCTGTAGATGGCTCATATAAGATAGGCATAGAGATATTAAAGACCACTGAAAAAGGACACTTATGCACTTCCCGGTATAAAGATGCTGTACAGCTTAGAAGAAGGCTGCTGCGCATAGCTGAAAGAACAGCCAGGGAATTTGATGAGTTGACAGAAGATGGAACCCTGATCTATGGCGTAATAACATGCAACAGAGAGGAAAAGTCTGCACAGCATATGGCCGAGTTGTTGTTGTTATCAGGTGTTCCTGAAGAGTTGTTCCAGGTGGATAAAGAAGAGATACATATCGCTGCCTGGATACTTGAAGAGATAAAAATGGATATATCAGCAGATGTAAAAGAAATGTGTATCATTGAAAAATATCCATTTCCCGGTGGGATGGTAGTAGAAAAGATCCCGCTCTAAAACCCAAATTATATATGCAAGAATGATATACGTACTTCCAGTTTGGCTACCAATATCAGTTTAATTTATATAAATCACAATAACTTTATAACCTTAAATCGCATATAAAAAAAACGAGGTGTTTGTACTGGAAACGATAGAGGACCGCGTTAGGGAGAGGCTCATAAAATATCTCAGCAGAGATGATACCGGTATTCGTAAAGTGGTATTGCAGCTTTTTCTTGAAGGGGACAAGTTCACAACCGGTGATGTGTACGGGTACCTGAATAAAACTGATTTCAACGTAAGCTACAGGGGAGTTTCTGCCATGGTCGGTTTAATGAACACAAGACTTGGGATCCTAAGCATCGACGTGACTGGAGATCATAACATATATCTTCTCAAAGAGGATTACAGGAATGTTGTTCGTTCAGTACTTGAGAACTATTAAAAAAGAATATTGCAACACCTCAAAGTAATCTTTTTATACAATAGATGCAAATAATTTTTGTGGTTTGATGTGCTACGAAAGGTAGAAAAAACTAGGCAGGGATTTTTATATTAAAATACATAAACGATATTACCTATCGTGCATATGAGCGCCTTCTTTCAAAAGAAGTTGCACATTTGGATGTACCTGAGCATATTGCAATTATCATGGATGGGAACCGCAGATATGCTAACAGGGTTGGTAAATTGACCAACTATGGACATGTGAGAGGTGCCAGTGTAACTGAAAAAGTGATCGAGTGGTCCTATGAGGTAGGCGTCAAACAACTTACAGTCTATGCATTTTCTACAGAGAACTTTAACAGGTCTGCAGATGAAAAACAAAAGCTATTCGAACTTATTGGCCTGAAATTCGATGAGCTCTGCCAGGATGAGCGCACCCATAAAAGAAAAATGCACATCCGAGCTATTGGGGACCTCCAGAAACTTCCTTCCAGTTTGAGATGCTCCATCAAAGAAGCTGAGAGATGCACGGCAAACTACGATCAGTTTTATCTTAACGTAGCTATTGCCTATGGCGGCCGGCAGGATATAATCCAGGCAGTACGCAAAATTGCAGAAAAGATCGATAAAGAGCAACTAGACCCTGAAGATATAACCGAAGGTACTATTGCTGATCACCTCTATCCTGTTGCGGGAGATCCTGTCCCCAATGTTGATCTTATTATCCGTACTGGCGGAGATGAGCGGGTATCCAATTTCCTTCCCTGGCAGACATCTGGTAATGAATGTGCCACATATTTTTGTGCTCCATTTTGGCCGGAGTTCAGGAAGATCGATCTTCTGCGTTCCATTCGTATATACCAGGAGCGTCTTCAGGAAAAGAAGCTGGTAATGATGAAGAGGAATGCTATTTTTCTCAAGACTTTAGAGAAAAAGGATACTGAAATGATCCACAGCTGCCCTGCTAACAGCGTGCGTGTTATTTGAACCGGATACTTTTTTGATCGAGCTGTCTTATCCAGACGTAGAGTTTACTATATGAATGATAGTATCCGAATAAGGCAGTTTAAATGAATTTGAGGCATTTAGTTCTTTAACTTCTATAAAAGCCTGGATTTTCTTTCCACTGCAAAGAAGGACAAAGACAAGAACAGTGGTATTAACCACAACTGTGGCACGAATCGTGCCCACCAGGATGATGGATTAATTAAAACTGAGATCATCAGAAATACTACTATGAACGATAGTATTGATCTAAATTGGTTCTTTAACATACAATACCCATTTGATCTCAAAAATTGAAGTAAATTGAATATACAAAGTACTATTGCACCACTAAAGAGAGGGCCGAATCCACTTAATCGTACATCAGGTGTCTGGAAGGCTTGAAGATCTTCGACATTAATGACAAATGGAATCCTATATGTAGAATTAGTGACCCCTGTCACCGAATGAGAAAAGACGGAACGAAATAGATTACCAAAAGGATTTGTATTTTGAAAATCAGATGGGTTATTCAGCATTAATATGTCAAAATCTGAACCGAATACAGGATAAAGAGGAGTTCCATGGTCTATATAATTTGTGACATATGGATCAAATCCAACAATAAATATACTAATAAAACTAAGAAACAGGTATTTTAAAATAAGCAATGAATTATCTTTTTGGTAAATGAAAGTCCAAACCATAAATCCCAGTGAAATTATAAAAACATAGATAAGTCCTAAAAATTTTACGTTTATTGCAAGAATGATCGTCGATATGGAACAATAAAGCTGCGACAAAAACTAAGTTTTGTGACGCAAGTATTAATAAAAACTCTGCCAGTTCGTACCTATTACCTAAGTATTTTGACACATGGCAACAAGATCCCATGTAAACAACTTCATATATTATAGATGCGGGGGATGGGATTCGAACCCACGAACTCCTACGAGACTAGGCCCTCAACCTAGCGCCTTTGACCTAGCTGGGCGACCCCCGCACATAGGGAAAGAACAATATAGGAGATAGCAACCTCCTATATTAATCTGTTGGCTCAGAGCGTAGACAGGATATCAGCCAGACTTGTAGCCTTATCCTTGATGACATTACCTGCATTCAAGATCAATTCCTTTGTGCTATAAGAGCCATCAGATTCCATCATGAAGATGAAAGAATGCCCATCAACTTTGACATCTATGGCATCAATATCACAAACCCCTTCACATAACCTGCAAAGAGTGCATTTGAACATATCCTCCTGAGAGATCTCAGCACTGCTAGCACCCATCTTAATGATGTTAACAGGACACTCAGTTACACATGCGCCACAGAGGTCACAACCACTGAACTCGACCTTTGGCATATTCTTGTACCCGCATGCTACACCTGCCTGCCATCGGGAATGTTTACTACCATAGCCCATCTGAGCTATCGCTTCAAGAACGATCTTCTGCCCTTCCCGAAGATCTGCGATCGGAATGTTAGGATCAGCAGGCTGCACCTTATCATCAGAGGACACAAGATCCTGAGAATAAACTATTCCAGGGCCTTCTGCACTGAGAGTAAGAGAAACCTGACATGCCGGACAAAAGTCGCCACAATTACATTCCTCTTTAGGAACAAAATCCTCCATATTCGAAGTAAGAGGGATAAGTGCCAAGCGTAAGCCAAGCTGCTCATCATACAAAACCGAGGTATTGTTATAGATGTTTACCTCGGTAATAGCGATCGTAGGTACATCTGCCAGAGCAGCCCTGCGAATACCATTTGCAAATGCAGCTGTTGTGTTTGATAATACAAACTTTGCAGACCTATCGGAGAGTTCCAGTATGTCTACTTCCATCGTCATATGCTTGTTTCCTTTATCTAAACAGAGAGATCATACACGTCTTCCGCCTTTTGGACGAGTACCATCATGAGGTACAGGCGTTACATCTTCTATCCGTCCGATTTTAATGCCTGCTCTGGCAAAAGCCCTGATAGCAGCTTGAGCACCGGGACCCGGACTCCTCTGCTTGTTACCGCCGGGAGCACGCACTTTTATGTGCACACCTTCAATGTTCTTGTCTTTGAGTGTATCAGCGAGCTGGCTTGCCATTTGCATTGCAGTGTAAGGAGAGCTTTCATCGCGTGCTGCCTTTACAACCATCCCACCGGAGGATTTTGCAATTGTTTCGGCACCAGTCATATCGGTAATAGTGATGATAGTATTATTGAATGAGCTCTTGATGTGAGCAACACCCCATGTTCCATTTGCCATATTTACACCTCCTTAATCATGCCCTGCAATGGATTTAGCTACCTGTGCAGGTCTTTCCGGATGGGTTTCATCAAGCAGAGGAGAAGTTCCATAATAATCGATGAGCATTTCCTGTTCCTTGGTGACCATCATTCCAGGTACTGTAACTTTTTGACCATTGATGGCAATGTGACCATGAGTAATGAACTGTCGTGCCTGCTTTGGAGTACGGGCGAGTCCGAGCCTGTGTACCTGGGTTTGCAGCCTGCGCTCCAGAAGGGCACTGGTCTTAAGTCCAAGAATATCATCGATATTTGAATCAGCTTTCAATATGGAATAGCTTGTAAGCCTTTCGAGGATCTGTTCAGCTTCAAGTTTGAAATGACCGGACATCTGTTCTGTTTCTCCAGACTCTGCCAAAAGCCTGCGAGCATCTGCCCTGAACCGCCTGAGAATACTCTGTGCTTTCCACAATTCCCTTTTGTTACGAAGTCCATAGGTCTTGATGAGCTCGACCTCTTCAGCCATCCTGGCAGCCTGCCATGGATGCTTAGGCGTATCATAACTTTTTCTCTTCTTTCCTGGATATCCCATAAGATCACCCTATCATTTCTTCTTGCTTACACCAATAGTGCTGCCACGCCTACCGGTGGACTTTGTTCTCTGACCCCTTACCTTAAGACCGCGCTCGTGACGTATACCACGGTAGCACCTGATCTTTTTAAGAGTGTTCAGATCTTCCCTCAATGTAAGCAGGATATCCTGTCCGAGAAGATGCTTGTTCTCCCCGGTCACAAGATCTTTCCGTCTGTTTAGCATCCATGTAGGCATGGACTGCTCAAAACCACTGATAGCCTGATCAAGCTTTGCAATATCCTCATCAGGCAGATAACCAATTACTGCCAATGGGTCGATACCAGTGCTTTCCACAAGGATCCTTGAGGTTCGTCTTCCGATACCAGGAATACCGGTTAATGCGTACTCAACAGGCATTTCACCTTTGAGGTCAGTATTCATGATACGGACTAGATGTCTTATTTCTTCATCTGCCATAATTTATGTCCTCCTTAGGGATACGTTGTATCCTGTAGCCCCGGCACATTTGCCGGCACTCCCCGCGAAGGGGTGGACTGCATATCCTAACGGAATATAAACTGATGGCGCAGATAATACTGTATCGTATATAATCCTATTGCTGTTTGGGGTAATGATTAATTCCCGGCGAAAAATGGCCAATAGTACCTAGTGTAAACCGTTATTAATATATAATTAAATAGTATAATATTTAGCTGGATGAATGACCATTCCAAGTAAAGCCCGAAAAAACGACCAGTTTTCTTTACTTAGAGTGGTGCTTTAGGAGATGGTTACAGTTGTATAAATTCCTTAAACTGATCA
>NZ_JBFXHJ010000023.1:0-20563 GCF_050177135.1 Methanomethylovorans sp. | reverse complement strand
AAAGAACATGGCGGATCGCAGCGCCCAGAGAATGCAACATCTCATCTGACATTGCCCCAAGTTGACTGACATGTGCCTTAGGAATGAACCAGATCTCGAAAGGAACCTGCGAAAAATAAGGAGCAAAGGCTATGAAATGTGCATTCTCATAAATAAAGCGTGCATTTGAAGATTCCAGGCGTACGATCCTGCAGTAAGGACAGTTATCCTGCGCATGGATCACATCTAATTCCTTTTTAAGGGAAGGAGGTATCAAAGGCAATGCTATGAGCTGGGAATGTGTGTGCTCCAGGGATGCACCCGCCTGCTTTCCCCAATTCTTGAACAGAGATACGAACTTTATCTCTGACTGGGCCCAGTAGTGCATGACACGGTCCCTGTAGGCTTCCATGAGAAGGTCCATTTCTTCCGCAGTGAAATTCGTCAATCTTCTATCATGCCTGGGTGTTTCTATGATCACTTCATGAAAACCATAGCCTGATGCATATGGAGCATCAATGCCCCCGGGACTGAGGGCAGGGTATAAATTAGGTATGCAACGGACCTGCCATTCCCTAATAAGATCCTCTTTGCTATCGCGCAGGATCTGCCCATTCTTATATACTGCCTGGGCAGGTGGGGTCTTATCCTCTTTTCCTGCACAGAACACACAACTTGTAGCATTCTGGACCTCCGGGGAAGAAGAAAAATCAGAGGGACGTTTACCTCTATCGGCAGCCACTATGCAATAATCTTCAAGGAAATAGTGTTTGCGTATCTCAGACACTTATAATTCTCCTGATCAATGGGATAATAGATCCAATTATTTTTCCTCTTCTTCCTGGACTATGCATACACCCGTCAGAAGCTCGTAGTATTCCTTTACAGGACCCAGCC
Organism: Methanomethylovorans sp.; assembly: GCF_050177135.1. Classification (NCBI taxonomy): domain Archaea; kingdom Methanobacteriati; phylum Methanobacteriota; class Methanomicrobia; order Methanosarcinales; family Methanosarcinaceae; genus Methanomethylovorans; species Methanomethylovorans sp. The sequence continues at coordinate 19,687 of NZ_JBFXHJ010000023.1, read as the reverse complement.
AGTTCATTTCCTTTGCGAGCAGATTAGCCTCCTGACAGAGAAGACTGTACTTGACCTTATCATCAACATAGGTATCCAGGAAATAATCCATGGCAAGAGCATAATCAGTTATGGTCTCATTATATGGGAGATCTATGTTGTCCACAACTATCACTCCGCCCATACCCATCACGAGACGCTTGATACTGGCAAGGGCATCGCTGAACCCGCATACCTTGCTGACTATACTTGGAGTAGCCTCTTTTCCTGCTTCCAGGCCTGTCAGCAGGAAAGGTTCATATCTTGAGGGGAAAATACCTGCAATGCAGCCCGACATCAGTTCATCGGCGTTCATATTAAGACCGCCATCGTGGCTCGATATCCACTGAGGGTACAGCACGGCGGTCACACGCCTTCTTCCAGTGATGAGCTGCGCAGGCTCGAGCTTCCTCTCCTTGATCATTCTCTGAAGCCTTAATTCCTCACCCAGTAAAATGTCATCCGGAAGATTGAGAGGGAACCCTTCCGGAACATTTGACTTTGGACCGTGTGCTGCTATAATGAAGCACACCACACGGATATCTTCATCCTGCTGCCCGGCGACTATCTGCAGGTTCACCATTCTATCCAGCAGCATAAGGGAATCCAGCAGGTCAGGATAGCCTTTGTTCTCGATCTCGATACGGGATATAGAGAAAATCGGAAGTATCCTCTTTGAAGGAATAGGCACGCCCCCATACACCTTCTGAATAGTATCTGAAAGGAAGGTCTGTATCTTCTCGCGGCAGTTCTTCTTCTTTTCCAGTGAAATGCCCATTCCATTATCATCGATACCGTTACGCACAACTATGGAATCGATCCCATAGAACAATTTGACTTCCTTACGTGTGGAATCGCCTACTGCAGTCACCACATCGGCATATGAAGAAAGGGCTTCAAGCCTTGCCATGTTCTCCGGGACCTTTGGGTCCCAGCTACCATCGTTATCCAGTATCTTCTGTAAAGACTTGTGCCCGGATGCTCTTCCTGGTATGGTTGCATGATAGGTGGCCACAGAATTTACAGATATACCTAGTTTCTCAAGACGTGCTAACGCGTAGAACACACCAAATTCATGACAATGCAGATATACATGCATGCTGGGCATAAGAGAAGCTGCAAACTCGGATATTGCCTTATCAGTGAAATCCTTCGAACGCTTGGCCTTGATAGTGACCAGTTCCAGCACGAACTCGGAGATGGCATAGGAAAGATTGAGATAATGGGTATACTCCTGCCCATTGCCCATACTCTCATATTTTAGTGAATCAAGTCCTATCAAAGAAAAAGCTTCGGCCTTCACTTTATCGCACAGGCGTATGGCATTGCCCTTATATTCCGACGTTATCCGGGAGAAATCACTTGTCTTGAACATCAGATAAACAATGGGTATGCCTTTGTAATGGCGTACACCGCTAATGACTTCCATACCTTTTGATCCCATAGCTGCGATAGCTTCCGTGACCTCATCATCCCCATCGTAAGGCTCAAAGCCGGTCATATCAGTGACACGATTGAGGCTTTTGTGCCAGTCAGTGCCTGCATGCCCATAATAGGGACCTGCAACTATGATGCCAGGTAATAGCTCATCCTTAATGGCCCCCGAACTCATCAGGGCTGCAAGAGTGGTTGCTTCGGCATCGATCACATTCCAGATGCCACCCATTTTATTTGACTTCGGACCAGCTTCCTCTCCTGCTATCACTAACCATTTTCTTTCAAACATAATTGGTTCCCACTGGATAATTGTCCAAAAGTTTAATTGGTCTCTACCAATAAAACGATATCGTTAATATCTGTTAAATTACAATATAAAGTATTGGTTAAAAGAAAAAGACCGATAAAGAAAATAGACTAAAATAATGAAGGGGGTATCTGTACATGGAATCGGTTTGTATGTGTGTGGAATTACACTTACCTTATCATCTGAAATGGTATTGGCCTGCTGATGGATATCGCAGACCGGAGATCTCCAGTTATTTCGATCAGGAAAGGATCTTTACTGATTTTCAGCATATGGCAGCCAGCATCAGCCGGACTAATAAAGTACTGACAAGGTCCATTGAAAATGGAGCGGCGTACACTCTCAATCTTTCAGGGACATTTCTGGACCAGTGTTCATGGGATCCGAGGGTACTGAATTCGTTCAGGGATCTGGCAGACACCGGTAATGTGGCATTTGCAGCATCCACCTATTATCATTCGCTGAGCGCTCTTTATCCTGACCTTACGGATTTTAAGGAACAGGTATGGACGCATATGGAAAAAATATCGGAGCTGTTTGGTGTAGTTCCATCGACCTTTGTGAACCCGGAATTGCTTACATCCGGGAACATCGGGGGCGTGCTCAAAAAACTGGGACTGACATGCATGATCGCAGAGGGGGCCAGGAATCTGCTCAATACCGATATGCCTGTGAGCGTATTTTCTGATGACATTCCCACTCTTCTCAGACATATAGATCTGAGCGAAGATATCAGCAAGCGCTTCTCTGACAAGTCGTGGGACGATCATCCACTGACAGCCGATAAGTTCGCTTCATGGATAGAACACATAGAAGGCGATGTTATCACACTTTATCTGGATTATGGCTCCATCCCATGGAACGAAAGTAAAGCCGGAGGAATGTTCCAGTTCCTCAAGGATCTGCCGCTGAGTCTGGAGGAAAGAGGCATCAGTATGATCAGGCCTGAAGATGCCATAAAGAGATTTGAGAAGGTAAAGCTCGATACGCTGAAAACAGAATCTGCAGCACGTTATGGCATGGAAGGACTGCTTGGAAACCATGCACAGCACTTCTATCTGAAGCAACTGGAGATAATAGTCCAGGAATTGGCAGCAAGAACTGATCTTTCAGAGAACGGAGAAATGAAAAAGATCGTTGGATATCTCCAGCAAAGTGATATCTTCCTTGATATGAACACAGCCAACATCACAGGATATGAGAAAGCTGTGAACAATCTATCTATACTATCTGATTTCAGAAGGGCTATATGGGAGGGGAGAACATGAGATCCGTCTGTTTTTACTTTGAGGTGCATCAGCCATATCGATTAAAATGGTTCTGGCCTGATGAACATACGGGCTTTGAAAGATATTTTGACAATAGGTCTAACAGGGAAATATTTGAGAAAGTTGCCCGCAAATGTTATCTTCCAGCTAACAGGACCATGCTAGATCTTGTTGATGAGTATGAAGGAAAGTTCAGGATAAGTCTTTCTGTCACAGGCACATTGCTCAGCCAGTGTGAAAAATGGGGCAAAGATGTGCTGGAAACCTTCAGACAGATGGCAGAAACAGGATGTGTGGAGTTCCTTGAAGAAACTAATTATCATTCCCTTGCAGGTCTTTTCGATGAACGGGAAGAATTCAAGGAACAGATATGTGAGCATCGTGAGAACATGAGGTCACTGCTTGGAGTAGAACCTCAGGTATTCAGGAACACTGAGCTACTTTATAATAACAGCCTGGCTGCAACGGTAGAGGAACTGGGATACAAGGCGATACTTACCGAAGGCACAGAACACCTGCTTGGCAGCAGGTCACCCAACTATGTGTACAAGGCAAAGGACTCGAATATCAAGGTATTGCTGCGCAACTATAAACTAAGCGATGACATAGGATACCGTTTCTCCTCAAGATGGTGGCCGGAATATCCTCTCACTGCGGAAAAATGGGCTACCTGGGCTGCTCTTACCCCTGGAAATACTTTGAACATCTTCATGGACTATGAGACCTTTGGTGAGCACCAATGGGAAGAAACAGGCATATTCGGATTCCTAAAGGCATTACCTGCTGAGGTCATAGACAAAAAGCTGACCTTCAGGACGCCAACTGAAGTGATCAGCAGATACGAACCTGTAGCAGATATAGATGTAGGGGATTTTTCCACGATCTCCTGGGCGGACAGCGAACGTGATACCAGCGCATGGCTGGGGAACGATATGCAAAGAAGGTGCTTTGAAGACGTCAAGATGCTGGGGCCCTATGTACGCAGAACCAGAGACATAGAGCTTATCAGGATCTGGAAACATCTGCTCACTTCTGACCATTTCTACTACATGTGTACCAAATGGCTAGGTGACGGCGATGTGCATTCCTATTTCAGCATCCATTCATCACCCTTTGATGCCGCTATCAATTATATGGCAGCTCTTATGGACTTTAAATCCATGGTATTCAGCAAACTGAGTGCTATGGACGCACTGGATGAATAAAAGGAAAAAAGAGGTTCACTATGGTAAGAGACCTGTACATGTTTTCCAGGGGTGATGAAAAGGCACTTGTGGTATGGTTCAGCATCCTCTATAAAGCCAATATGGGAGCAGAAGCAAATATTAACTCAGCACTCGGTGAAATGGAGGTGAAAATAAGATTTGCTTACCTTGATAATACAGAACCTGATGGCCAGGGAAAGTATGTGCTTTTCACCGAGATCAAGGAAGAAGCACAAGTAGATATGATCAATAAAAGGCTCCTGGCCATTGATGGGATAATTGATGTTGAATCGGGCATATCCAGAAACCGCATGATCCATGCGGTGGATTTTCCATTGAATTTCCTGGGAGAAAGAGCTCTCATCACAAGGTCAAAGACCTTTGTGGACATACTAAAGATAATAAGAGAAAATGTGATCCAGCCTGACGGCCTTCTCCTGCTCAGTGGCCTTAAAGGAGGACGAGGTGCTGCAAGGTATGTACGGAACATAATGCCAGTGGACATGAAGAATTGTATGGCTGTCCTGAGAGAACTGTTCCTTGCATCCGGCTGGGGAAAACTGGAAATGGATTTTGATAAAGAAACCTGTAGTGGTAAGGTCGTGGTAAGGGACTCGTTCATCGCAGATGCATACGGTCCCAGTGATCTTCCTGTATGCGGTTACATGAGCGGATTCATTGCAGGCTACATGACCGAGATGATGGGCTACACTTTCCAGGTGCGGGAGGTCAGCTGTAAGAGTATGGGCAATGCAGTGTGCGAACATGTAGTATCACCTGCGCCTGATGGGGTAAAACCGGAACATATAATGAAAGAGGAGATCCAGTGATCAGGCAACCGAATGTGATACTGGGTAATGACAAAATCCTTGTCACTATGGGCAAGAAAGGTGAACTGTTCGGCTTTTTTTATCCCCGCCGGGATTACGCCCAGCATGTGGAAGAATCGCTTGTCTGCCTGCAGATCGAAAACAAGCTAATGTGGACAAATAATCATGAGTGGTATTCCACACAGCATTATCTTGAAGACACCAATATGGTCATCACTGAGCTTGTACATGGAATTGGTATAAAGATCAATATACAGGATTTTGCACATCAAAGAGCATCTGTAATGGTGCGCAAGTATACCATCAGTACAGAAAAAGACATCAATGGTACATTATTCTATTATTCCAATCTCTGTGTAGGGGAGATGCATAAGAAGAACTCAGCTTTCTGCGATCCCGACGTGGGTCTGCTTGCCCAGTACTGGCAAGACAACTATATCGGTATAATGGCATCCCCTCCTTTTGAGCAGTGGCAGGTTGGCAAGGCAATGGATACTATCTGGTGGACAAATGCCCGGTATGACATGGAAGACGGCAAGCTGCAAAACAACAAGGAAGATATAGGTTATCTGAACACGGTCGTAGGATGGGACCTTAAGCTTAAGGCTGGCCAGTCCAGGGAGATAACAGTATTTATAGGAGCTGCTCCGAAAAGAACGCAGCTATACAAGATGATGCTGGAGATCGTTCAGGAGCCAGTGAATAATATGCTTGAGAGTTCCAGGCAGGATTGGATCAACTGGCTTTCAAAGAAGGATCTGCTAAAACTGTCTCTGCTGGATGACACGCCTGAAACAAAACAACAGGTGTTAGAAGCTTTTAACCGCTGCCTTCTCACCCTCGACCTTCTCAATGATCCTAAGCATGGTTCTTTTGTTGCAGCACCTGAGTTCGATCATGATTTTGAGATGTGCGGAGGTTATGGGTACTGCTGGAACAGAGATGTATCAGAAGTGGCAGTGGCTTTGCTCAATGCGGGTTATCCCGAATACTGTGAAAGGTTCTTCCATTGGTGCCGACGTACCCAGCTTTCGGATGGTTCATGGTTCCAGCGATACTGGCTTGATGGAAATACGGCTCCTTCATGGGGAAATTTCGACCATTCCACCCAGATAGACGAAACAGGTGCCACACTGCATGCTATGTACACTTTCTACAGTACACTGAGAGGACTGCAAAAAGCGGAGTTCTTGGAGAATATCTGGATCACGGTGCTCACGGGTGCAGAGTATCTGATGAGGCGCACAACGGATGGGCTGCATGACCCCTGCCTGGACCTGTGGGAATCATATGCCGGATCGTTCGCTTATACGTCCGCTGCTATATTTGCCGGCCTGAAGGCCGCGGCCTTTATGGCAAGAGCTTACAGTGAACCAGGTCTTGCATCCCGGTGGCTTGAAAGAGCCGAGCTTGTAAAGAACAAGACCATTGAAAAGATGTGGCTTAAAGAAGGATATTTTGCCAAATGTCTTGCTGATGGAAAACTGGACCCTACGGTGGATGCAAGTATGATCGGTACTTTCACTCCTTTCAATATGCTTTCGCCAACTGATCCCGAAGAAAGAGAAATGATCCTGTCGATGCTGAAGACCATAGAGGACAGGCTTAGTGTGAGTGTTAACGGATATCATGGAATAAAAAGATATGAGAACGACAGGTACATTGAAGGCAATCCCTGGATAGTAACCACTTTGTGGTTATCCAAGGCAATGCTCACCCTTGCAAACTCACTTCGCAACGAACCTGGTACGGACACAGAGGTCTTAAAGCTTGTACAGGGTGCTGTGAACTATATCAAATGGGCATTGAGGGGAACCACCAGCACTGGTATGCTCCCTGAACAGGTGGATAAGCATAAGGGCTACCCTGCCTGGGCTATACCCTTAGGCTGGAGTTGTGCTCTGATGATAGACAACATACTTCTCCTTGAAACTTTCTCAGAGGAAACACATGATGGAAAGATATGAAGGGACCATTTTCTCTGCCGACAGGGACAATATCGATGAACTCTGTCAGAAAGAATGGCTGATAACCAACGGATTGGGAGGATATGCCTCCTCTACCCTTTCTTTTATGAACACCAGAAAGTACCATGGCTTGCTTGTAGCATCTATGGAGCCGCCCGTCAACAGAATGGTGCTCTTGTCGGCCCTTGATGAGGAGATCCATTCCAATAACATTACTCATCAACTTGCCTGCCACAGATATCCGGGTGTTGTCCATCCTCAGGGTTTCAGATACATCAAGGAATTCACCGAAGGACCTGTGCCATCGTGGAAATATGATATCGATGATATACAGATAATTAAGACATTGTTCATGGAACATGGAAAGAATAGTGTTCTTGTCAGATACGATATTCATGTGCCGCCTGAGAAAAAGAACTGTACGATGCGTATACATCCCCTTGCCAGCATGCGGGATTTCCATAAACTGGCACGAAGCAATGCCGGGATCTTGCAGGAACCGTCAGTAAATGGGACCATGATGCATATCAATCCTGCAGAAGAAAGCAAGGTCGAACTGCATCTTCTCTCAAATTCCTCTTACACCCCCTCAGGTGATTGGTACTATAATTTTGAATATCCTCTTGAAATGGAAAGGGGTTATGATTTCCATGAGGACTGTTTTCATCCCGGCTACTTTCAAATGGAGCTCTCACAGGGGAAAAATGAGATATTTATAGTTGCTTCCACTGAAAAGATAACTGATGTCTCTTCCGCTTCCGTACGCAAGGCGTATGAAGCTGAAAAGGAACGTATTTCCATGATCTGCCAAAGATCGGGTCTTATGGAAGCATTTCCCTCAAAACTGGCTGTATCAGCAGATGCTTTTGTTGTCATGCGCCATTCAACTGGGAAGCATTCTGTCATTGCAGGCTATCCATGGTTCGCCGACTGGGGAAGAGATACCATGATCTCATTACCAGGCCTTACGCTTGTAACTGGCAGATATGAAATAGCTGCAAATATACTGTCCACTTTTGCAGAGAATTGCAGAGAAGGGCTCATACCTAACAGATTCCCTGACCATAGTACCGATAGTTATGCATATAACACTGTGGATGCTTCTCTCTGGTTCATCAATGCTGTATGGAAGTATCTGGAATATACCAATGACATGCAAACTATCGAAAAAATGTGGAATACGGTGAATGAGATCATTCATAACTATTCCAAAGGAACAAAGTTTGGTATCAAAGTGGATACCGATAACCTGCTATGTCATGATGGACAACTGACATGGATGGATGCCAAAGTGGGCGATGCAGAGATCACACCCCGCAAAGGCAAAGCATGTGAGATCAATGCATTGTGGTACAATGCCCTGATCATTGCCTCAAAGATGGCTGCAAAGCTTGGAGCAGACAATACAGGGTTTGAAGAAAAGGCTGAAAAGGTCCGCCGAAAATTTGAACAGGCCTTCTGGAACGAAGAACAGGATTGTCTTTATGACTGTATAGGATATGATGCACGTGGAATGGAACACAAGGATGGATCGTTAAGACCAAATCAGATATTGGCGGTGTCACTACCTCATTGCATGCTTGATCGCACGAAGGAAAAAAGCATTGTAAGAAAAGTACAGCAACATTTGCTGACTTCCAGGGGCTTAAGGACATTGGCACCCTATGAAGCAGCCTATATTGGCAAATATGAAGGTGATCACCTTCAGAGAGATATGGCGTATCATAACGGGACCGTATGGCCCTGGCTCATGGGGCCTTTCGTTTCGGCCTACTGCAGAACAAAAGGACACTCCTTAAGGAGCAGGATGTATGCTAAAGAACTGCTGGACGGTTTTATACCTCACATGGCAGAAGCAGGCATTGGTACCATCTCAGAGATATTTGATGGGAATGAACCTCATTTGGCCAGAGGATGTGTGGCTCAGGCCTGGAGCGTAGCCGAGATCCTGCGTGCATATTCTGAGGATGTACTACTAAGAAAGATCAATAAATGATCTTAAACCGGATCTACTAAACTTTTCTTAACTGTGAACCAGAACTGGGTACCTGTGGCGTCAGGATTGTCCTCCACGCCGACCCTGCCTCCGTGCAGATCTACAGTTCTCTTCACGATAGCAAGCCCAAGCCCGTGTCCCTGGATATCGCCCACATTGAGCCTCTTGAACCGCTGGAACACAGATGGTTTTTCGACATCTGATATCCCATCCCCGAAATCAGTGAGCATCACTTTCCATTCTTCACTGGAATCTGCGACCTTGATTCTGATCTTTCCGCCTTTGGAACCATATTTCAATGCATTGGAAAGGAGATTGGTCACTACACCACTGATAAGAGGATTGGCTTTTGCATAGTATGGACCGCTTTCCTGATATTCTATTTTCAGACCAGCTGCAAGTATTTCGTACTTATACGCATCAATAGCTTCAAGGATCATTGAATTGAGGTCAAGTTCTATGAATTCGATCTCGTCAACGCTCTCAAGCCTTGCAAGGTTAGCAGCGCTGGTTATAGTATCCAGGATCTTGGAAATGCTCTTCTCAACGATACCAAGTTTATGAAGTTTATCTTGATCTGTTTCCGTACTTTGGAGTATCTCTGTGAATCCTCTGGCCACACCTGCAGGATTAAGTATGTCATGGCTCATGATGTCAATGAACAGATCCTTCAGTTCGTTCGAACGCTTGAGATTACGTGCATATTCCTGTAGCCTGTTCTCTGCTTCCTTACGGGAAGTGATATCCCGTACTATACACACAGTTCCTCCATTGTCCAGACGTGTAAGAGACACCTCCTGGAAAAAGAGCGTCCCATTCTTTTTCTTCCCTCTGTTCTCTCCTGTCCACTTGCCCTTTTGCAGTAACTCCGGCAGACATTGTGTTTTAAATATCTCATACTCAAAAGGATCATACATCAGATCCCATGTTTTGCCCAGAAGTTCTGAAGGAGATTTATATCCATACATTCTTGCATGTGCTTCGTTCGCGTACACTAGTTCTGCTTTTTCGTTGAGTATGGACAGACCATCTGTGGCTGCATCCATTGCTATCTTCTGGATGTTTATCAGAGACTCTGCTTTCTTTGCATCGGTTATATCCTCTCCGGAACTAAGCGTACCGATGATATTACCAGCAGTATCCCGCAGTACCACATTGTTCCATCTGATGATCTTCTCTGTTCCCTGACTTGTGAGACATGCGTCCTCTACAAGAGTATTTGAGGGAAGAGAAGAAGTTATCAGCTCAGAAAGACGCTTATTGACCTCATCCCTTAAGTATGCAGGTATGAAATGATCTACCCAGTTCTTCCCAATTACTTCGTCTTCAGTGTAACCAAGTATTTCGCAGCCTTTCTTATTGATCAGCTTGACATGTTTTTCATTGTCCAGCACAAGGAACATTACGCCTGCAACATCCAGGTAGTTCTGTGCCTGGTCCCTCTCTCTTAAGATCTCATCCTGCAGGGCTTTAAGTCGCAGCAGTGAATTTACACGGGTCTTAAGGGAAAGTCTATCAACTGGCTTTGACAAGAAGTCATCTGTGCCGACTTCTATTGCACGTGCACGATCATCACGGTTGGAGAGTGCAGTAACCATTATAATTGGAATATGAGCCGTATCTTTAGAACTCTTGAGGACCTTGCATACCTCAAATCCATTGATATCAGGCATCATTATGTCAAGGAGGATCAGGTCAGGCTTTTTATTGTGTGCGCTCTCGATTGCTTCAAACCCGTTAGAAGCCGTGACAACTTCATGCTCGGAATGCAGATAAGCTTCCAGAAGTTCTACATTAACTGGTTCATCATCTACAACAAGTATAGTGAACCGGGGTTTGATATTGTCCATATTTCCATCAACCGATCAAAGAGTTTTTAGTCAGTCATATACTGTGAAAATCCCCTTTAGATCCCAGAACAGTATCCATGGAACCATTTGGTAGGATTTTGTGCCACAGAATAGTATATGTTACGTATTAGTTATTTAATACTAATAATACTATAAATATTTAATTATTAATTTAGTGCTGATAGAATTTGTCTGTATCTAAAAATGAGTAAATGTCAAATAATTATGGACATGTTCAGAAGAGGAACATGAAAATGTGTTTGAGATCAACTGATCATTTTTCTGATCCGTTGCCTATAAAAACGCATCCTGAGTCTTATCGGTCATTTGTTTCTCTGATGTTGGAACACCATCATAAGGTATGATAAAAGAGAATACAGAACCTTTACCCGGTTCACTCTCCACCCATACATGACCACCATGTAATTCCACGAATTTCTTTACCAGAGCCAAACCCAGTCCTGTGCCTTCATACCTGCGGGCACCTGAAGAATCGGCTTGTGTAAAAGGATTGAAGATATTCGGCTGATCTGTTTTAGATATGCCGATACCATCATCTTTTACTCTGAACTGAGCAAGGTTTCCTGAAAGGCTTCCTTCTATGGAAACATGGCCCCTGTGGTTAGCAAACTTTATTGCATTGCTTGTAAGATTGTACATGATCTGTCTGAACTTCAGCTTATCTGCCTTTATATTATTCATCATCGGATCGATGCGTATATCCAGAGATATGTTTTTTTTCAATGCCAGTGGGACTGCAATGGCATTAATTTCACTTATGACATCGGAAACATTGAAATACTCGTATGATATCTGCATTTTCCCGGCTTCGACCTTTGAAAGATCAAGAATACTATTGATAAGGTCCAGAAGATGCTTACCACTGGATGATACATTCTGCAAGTACTTGTGCTGTTTTTCATTGATCTCGCCGAACGTTTCTTCAAGAAGAATGTCGGAAAAACCTATAATAGATGTAAGAGGGGTGCGTAATTCATGGCTCATATTAGCCAGGAACTCGCTCTTTGAGTTATTTGCGGCTTCAGCACTTAGCTTGGCATTAAGGAGATCTTCTTTTTCCTGTTTCTGTGCTGTTACATCTGCAAAAACATAAACAATGCCTATCATTTCATTTCTGTCGTTCTTAATAGAAGTACCTGTGATAGAAACTGGTACCTTGATATGTTCCCTGGATAAAAACAGGTCTTCATTGTCCCCCCCTTTAAAAACTCCATTTTCAAGTACCTTTGGGACCAGGTCAGTGATCATTTCACCGTTGACAGTGGATATCCGGAATATCCCCCACAATGATTTTCCAACAGCATCGGATTCCTTCCATCCGGTAAGGATCTCGGCTGTGGGGTTCATGTGCCTTATTGTACCTGACACGTCTGTGGCTATGACCGCATCAGCCATGTTCTTTAATATAGCTGATACCCATGCTTCCTTTTCTCTGAGCTCCTGCTCTACACGATGCTTATAGAGTGTGATCTCTATGTTAGTTTGGAGGTCTTTGTCTTCGAAGGGCTTTAAGATATATCCAAAGGGTTCTGCAATCTTTGCTTTTCTAAGAGTGTCCTCATCAGCGTAGGCAGTAAGGAATATCACAGGTATACGAAACCGATCGTGTACATGGAGAGCTGCTTGTGCCCCATCCATATCGCCTTCTATCATTATATCCATCAGCACCAGATCAGGTTTTGTTTCTTCTGCGCTTTCAATTGCAGCTTTCCCGGATGATGCTATTCCTGTCACCACATATCCCGAATCCTCTAATCTGTATTTGATATCCAGCGCTGTGATGCGTTCATCTTCAACTATGAGAATCCGTGAGCCCTTCATAACCTAAAACCCCTTGAAGAAATGTATGCAAAAGATATTGAAGAAATTTGCGACATGTGAGAAAATGTAGCCAGATGTGATCTTATACAAATACATGGCTTCCAGGCAGTTACAATGGATCTCAATGATTTACCTCGATGATATTCATTCGTTAGAAAGAATGGGAAAAGATGCATTTCAGCTATGATAACTAGTCAAATATAAATATTTCTAATTGATTCTGGCCGCAATATTTGCATATATACGGAGAAAAAAATATTCCTGTAATGAGCTATCTTCGGTTATACGCGTTCAGATAAGCATTATCGCAAGAACCGGATATTGGACAATATTTAAATTCATTGAAAGCAAATAATAGATTGCCTTAACGCAAAAGGAGGATTTTTCTTGAAACAACAAGTAATTAATCAATTAGCTGCGCTTATAACTGCAGCATTCGGACTGGTAGCGGCCCTGGCATGGAACGATGCCATAAAGTCGTTATTTGCAGAGGGAGGAGCACTGTATTTCCTTGCTTCATGGGGTATATGGGCATATGCACTGTTTGTAACCGTCCTTGCAGTCGTAATGACCATCTGGATAGGAGGACTTGCAGAAAAGTCAAAAAAGGAGTGAGAAATCCACATTGGATCTGATCGTAATTAATTTTTATTATAGTTTATATTATACTTATATCTGTCTTTGGTGATCAAACCGATACATGTGTTCTTAGTTTTTGGCTCCGGCCAAAAATAAAAAAACTAAGAACATTTTTCCTTATTTTAATGAAAATATGTTCTTTCTATAGGGTCCATCAGAGATGTGATCAACTTTATGATGTTCCTGGTCTTTGCACCATTTTAGTGAGCAGGCACGTATCGATAGCAGTAAAATTAACTCTGCAGAAAGCTAAATTGAGATCTGCAGAGCTAATTACAGATCAAGGAGCATGATCAGTACGGATCATTTCATACTCGAGATCTTTTCTTTTAATGAACCTCCTTTGGTACTCAGAATGGTTTCGAATCTGCCTGAGACAACCTCGCCTATACTATCAAAACTGTATCCTGCCGCTGCGAGCGTTAATGGATCAATGATCACACCGGGATCAAAAATGATAACCAATCCGATGAAAGTGAAATCCAGTAATAGGATCCCTGTGATAATGGATAATTCCTTGATATTGATCCATAAGAACCAATCTTCAATTGATCTGAACTTCAGACCAGTTGATGATTTGGTAGCTTTCATTGCATCTATGAATATATGGAACAAAGCTCCACTAACAAAAACCAGATACATTTTTAGAATACCTGTGATGTATTCATGGCCTATCCGTTCTCTTAAAAGCCAAAAGGAACCTATTATTGCACCAACACCTAGAACAAATGCTGCAAATACCCTTACATAGCTTTTCCACCTTTTGTTTTTTGGATCGACCTTGAATATTGATCCCTGAGATGTATCTATGATATCATCAATAAATGCAGGATGACGGGCTAGGTATTTGAGCAGTTCATTTGCCTGCTCTTCGGAACAGAATTCGTCTTTGAATTCTTCGTAAAAATTAAGAGCGTATCCGGACTTAAGAGTTTTAAGGTGTGCTGCCACGCGGGAGGGGACAGTTAAAAAACTGCAGGAATAGATGTTCTCTTCCAGATATTGTTTACATTTCTCAAGCTTGATCTTTTTTGTTGATTCATCGCTGAGGTAGTTTTTATAGAGATCTTTTTGCAACTCCCATTTATTCTCGATGATCTGAACCGTATCGCTGTCATGTGAACTGATACAGGGATGTTTGTCAAAGATAATATGAACACTTCTTAATTTAGCATCTATCGAATTGCCACATCTTTGGATCATCTTCTTATGGATCTCAGAAGTTTCAGCGTTGCATCCTTTTTGGTCTAAGGCCGGATCCAGGGATAAAAGCACTATCATAGAATTACGGATCATTTGAAAATCTGCCCTTATGTCACGTAATAACGAACGTATCAGACATATCGCTTTATATTCGGATCTTTTAAGATCTGAACTATTCTCAGGTTCTGAACTTTTGGAACCGGTGTCATAATCTGTTTCCAGGCTCAGCTCGCCGTAGATACTTGGTTCGGTTAGATCGAATCGCTGATCTGGAATCTTATCTGGTGCTGGCGTATACAATGTGATCAACTCCCCTACACTTTGAGGGACCACAAAAGCTGCCTTGCTATCCCTGAGCGGGTATTGTGCAAAGTTGTCTGTCTATTGAAATAGTCCCTCTGCAATATATGCAAACAACTGAAAATAGTAAAGGCAACGCCTTATTAATATAGGATGTTTCAAGATATAAAAATAATGCCATAAGTTTTTAGCATCTTTTATTAAAAGTTTAAAAGTACTGTTGTTCCAGGCGTAACCTGGAAGAGAAAGCAGTCCCTCAACCCACATCCTGTCATTGATCTTTAAATATATCTTTTCTTCAGACCTGTGATCATTAAGCATCCGAGAACTGCAAAGATAACCTCGAACCCCGGCGACTTCGGTGCTTCGATGCTATTGTTTACAGGAATTTCCGCAATCGTATTCCCAGTATCATTGTCTGATAAGTTGGTCATGTTTTGTTGCTGAGTTACGTTGACCGCTGTTTCGGATGGTGTTTGTGAAATATCCTGCGGATAGTCATTGGGATCTCCCGGAAATGTCAGGCCATTGATCTCCTCAAGATTAGTGAATCCATCGTTGTCTGAATCAAGGTTACCGATCGATGCAAAGTCTCTGCCACTTTCCGAATATGCCATACCATATGGATTGCGCGGAGACCCTCCACCTGATGTATGACAGGCATTGCATGAATCAAGCTTCGTGCCGGTGATATCGTAGTTCTGCCTGAACGATGAAAAATAGGCAGGTCTTGCTGCTGCCATGGTCGCCCCGATCAGAACGATCACTGCTACGAACAATCCTATAGCTAGTTTTGAGTTCATATTGATCACCATATATCTCCCAATAATTAGGCTTGTCAATAAGCTGTGCAGCAGATATTTAAGCACTCCTTTTGAGAAGGTACTGGCCTGTAAAATGAATTGTAATAAAGAATGTACACAACATACTATCAACGCAAGGGCGCAAAGACGCTAAGGCTCAAAGAAGCAAATAAAAAGCTGTGCGTCCTGGCGACTTTGCTTTCCAGATGAAATGTAATAAGAAATAAATAAGGATCATAAAAATAACAGAGCGAATTCTAATTGATCAAAGAGGGTTTCAATAACTCTTTTTTTAATCTATTGTTTACATATGCCATATAAGACAATTTTTAAATAAAGGGGTTTTTCGAAATCTTCGATATAGCAAAAAAGCGTTATACTTATCGTAGTTTAATTATTTTTTAAATATCATATTACTGCTATCGATTTTATATGTAATTAGGCCCTATTAAGAGTATGAAAGGATTTTGCATTGATATAGAAAATGCCACTTTGGAAAATGGCAATTTCCGTAAAGTTCTCTACACTTCAAAGCACAGCCAACTGGTACTTATGAGCCTCAAGCCTCTGGAAGAAATAGGTATGGAAGTGCATGAGGAAAACGACCAGTTCTTCCGTTTTGAGAGCGGACAGGGGAAGTGCATAATTGACGGCAATGAGTATGATCTCAGCGACGGAGTCGCAGTAGTAGTGCCGGCAGGTGCGCAGCACAATGTCATCAATACCTCCAAAACAGAGGAACTGAAACTCTACACTATCTATTCGCCGGCGCATCACAAGGATGGGATCATCCGTGCCACAAAGAAAGAAGCTGAAGCCAATGAAGCAGATTTTGACGGCGAGACTACGGAATGATCAGAACAAATGAAATGAGATGATCCTGACTCAATTAATATCGACTTGAGTCGGGATTTATTCCTTCTCTAAAACCCCCTATTCTGGCACGGATGCGCTCGAGAGAGCGTATCTGTGCCCCACTGCAAAGAGAATACTTTAACCAAGCATGGGCGCGACTTCAGGCGCGCAGATGCTCCAGCCGCCTGCTAAAGGGCTGTAGTTCTAAGCGTAGCGCAGAAGGGCAGCCCGTCAAATAAGGCAGCAGACTAAAAAAAGAGTTTGAGCTCCTTTAAAAATCCATGACCTACAGTTTCTTCAAGAATTCTTCCAGCGGGACATTGGCCTGTTTGATGATGCTGTTGAGAGTACCTTTTTTAAGCGGATCATGTAAAGGTATGGTTACAGTATCGTGTCCGCGTTGCAAAAATACATGACTGCCCTTTTGTCTTACTACTACAAAATCAAGTTTCACCAGAGCCTTGATGGCCTTCTGGCCGGAGATAACTGGCAGTTCAGGCACTTGCAACATCAACCTTTGCGATCTCGCCAAGTACCCTGGCCTGCTCCTCGGTGACTTCAAGCACGAGTTCAATGGCTTCCTTTATATTTTTCAGAGCTTCCTCTTTGGTATCCCCTTCACTTATCGCTGCCGGAAGTTCCAGACAGCGTGCAGTGTATCCACCTTCTTCTGCAATCTCAAGGACTATTGTGTACTGCATAATTATTCATAAGCGGTTCTTGTATATTAAAATTCATTTCAGATCTGAGCAAGCGCAGAAGAGCAGCCGGTCTAACTAAAAAAAATTGAAAACCACTCTAAATGATATTCGTACCTCTGCTTATTATGTCAACGTATTCCTTGAAAAGGTACATCTTATATCTTTTTTTACCAGTGATCTCATGCAGAATACCTATTTCCTCAAATCTACTTACAAGGCTATTTGCGGTGACGGACGATATGTTTAACCTATCAGCAATATCCTTGCTGCTGATAAGGGGAGTGTCGAACAGCAGGTTTATCAATCGTATGGCGTGGATGCTTGAGATCGAGTTCTCATAGACCTTATTTGTCATATCGTCTTTCAATTTTATGATCTCCCTTGCGGTGTTAACCGCTTCCTGGGAGGTTTCACTGACACCCTTGAGGAAGAACTTGAGCCAATCTTCCCACGCGCCTTCCGTGCGTACTTTCATAAGCAGTTCATAATATTCGCTTCTATTGTTCTTCAGATAAAAGCTCAGGTACAGAAGCGGTTTTGACAGTATTTCTTTCCAGACAAGATAGAAGGTGATGATAAGTCGTCCCATCCTGCCGTTACCATCAAGGAACGGATGAATGGTCTCGAACTGGGCATGTATCAATCCGATCTTGATAAGCGGCGGAATGTTGTCCTTTTCGTTCAGGAACCTCTCCAGTGCTTCCATTGCAGGTATGGTTATGGCCGGTGTCGTTGGTACAAAGACCGCTTCTCTTATGGAAGCGCCTGAGGTGCCTATATAATTCTGAAGAACTTTGAAATTGCCGGAATTCAGCCCATCCCCTCTTGTTCCCTCCAGCAGGGTCTTGTGGATCTCTTTTATGAGGTCCAGGGACATTGAGGTTTCGACCAGTCTTTCGATACCATAGTTTAAGGCTCTGATGTAATTTACAACTTCCTTTATTTCGCTGATATCTTCTTTTGGTACAAGGGCCGCTTCAAATTCCAGAACTCCTTCAAGGGATGCCTGAGTGCCTTCGATCTGTGAACTCAGGAGAGCCTCTTTCTTAACGTACATTGCAATGAAAAGGTCCGGGTTTGGCAGAACCGAGGTGATCCCATCCAGCCTGGCAAGATCCCTGTCGGCCTTTGAAAGCAGCAAATGCAGTTCATCATCATATTGGATAGGAGGCTCTGGTGGCAACTCTTTGGGTATGAAGGATCTGTAACCTTCAGGCGTTAATACAAATTTCCCGGCTCTTTCATCCATAAGATAACGATCCTTTACTAAGATTTCACTTACGTAGTGTAAGTTAAGCATCCTTTACTTAGAATCCAATTAACATTTTAAGTTAAGGTTTCTTTATTTAAAATTGTATCTTCAACTTTAAGTTAATATTCCTTTACTTAGAATAACACCCCTCAAATCAATCTCCTGCCATCCAGGCATGGATACGATTTAAGGCGCGCAGAAGGGCAGCCGGTCACTATATTAATACCCCTTAACATTACGTCTATTTTCACCCCTAATTTTAAGATACTTTTAAATGTATTTATGTTCCCCCACATAGCTAAACATTGTATGTCAAACTTCAATGAATACAATATAAGGAAGTTGGGCGAGCGTATCCGCCCGCCTGATGGCGGCGGCAGGTAAGTTCGGTAAACTGAATAAATTAATAAATAAATAAATAAATAAATTAAGAGGAACTTTTATCAATGGTTCTCAATGCTGAAGATACACTAAAAGGAAAATGATATAAGGGAAGGAGATCAAACCAACTGTCTAAAGTGAGATAAAGAACATTTCAATGAACAAAGGATCGAGATAATGGATGAAAATGAGAATTTCCTGAAAGACCTGGATAACAAACTATGGACATCTGCAGATAAATTACGTTCCAATCTGGATGCTGCTGTTTATATGCATGTAGTTCTCGGCCTTGTTTTTCTTAAGTATGTTTCCGATGCATTTGAAGAGCGAAGGAAGGAGCTTCTGCAACAGTTCAAAGACCCGGATAATGAGTATTATTTAGGAGGAGATGAGGAGTTAGAGACTGAGGAGCTGGAGATAAGGGATTATTATACTGAAAAGAATGTATTCTGGATCCCGGCTCTGGCACGCTGGGACACATTACAAAGCTGTGCCAAGCTTCCTTCCGGTACAGAAGTGCCTATCCGAAACGGAAAGATCGATACTTACAAGATGGTAAGTGTGGGTCGGCTTCTTGATGATGCAATGGAGGCGATCGAGAAGGATAATCCTAAGCTTAAAGGTGTGCTGACCAAGGATTATGCACGCCTGCAGATAGATTCTGCAAAACTTGGGGAGTTGATCGATCTTGTTTCTACTATACCATTTATCCACGAAACCCTGAAGGCTAAGGATATTCTGGGGCATGTGTACGAATATTTCCTTGGACAGTTCGCCAGTGCGGAAGGTAAGAAGGGTGGACAGGTCTACCCGCCCAAATCCATAGTTACTCT
>NZ_JBFXHJ010000022.1:0-21444 GCF_050177135.1 Methanomethylovorans sp. | reverse complement strand
CACGGCCATCATGGATCCTGCCGGGGTGCAGGACAACAGCTCTTGAGCCCAGGCTGGCTGCAAGCTCGATCGATTCACTCATGAGCCTGAAATCCTCTGTATCCATATCGGAAGTGTCTACACGCAGGTCTTTTGGATATGTAGGGGATTCAGCGGAGTAAGGAGCGTGTATGGAGGTCATGAGATCCAAAGTTGAGAGCTCATCGAGAATTGTTGTCAGTACACCACGGTCCAGCCTTCGGCCGTTATACACATGCAGCTTAGGGATGTATAGTTCCACGGATCTCACTTCATGTGACAGCTCAGAGAGGGAACCTGCAAAGGAAGATGCTCCGATTATCATATAATATCAGGAGATGTCTTCATAATAAGAGATTTGTGGTCGCTGTCAAGTTGTAGAGCAGTTTTGTCCTTGGAGGAACATAAGAACAAAACTATGGAATTTCAATTTTTTTTAAAATACTGGGGCTAAGGAGATTAGCATTGTATTATTTAAACTCTACTGTAGGATTTGATATTCCTATTATAGCTGAAATTATAAAAAAGAAAATATGTAAATGTGCCTATGCAATGCGAGTTTTTCTTCGAAAGGTTTATAACGACACAGTATATTCAATTTCAGCGAATGGTAATATACTACCATCATTAATGCCACTTGATTATGATGGACTAATATTATCCATATAATAGAATTAATTCACAATCAGAAGACAAATATGTAGGAGGAAAATATATGGACCCGCTCATAGGTATGGGCGCGTTAGCACTTATGGGTGCTGCTGCCACAATAGCAGGTGCATCGGAAGACCTGGAATCAGATATCGGATCCCAGAGTAACCCGAACTCACAAGTGCAACTTGCCCCCCAGATGTCGTATCCACACAGGATCTATAACAAAGCCATTTCTGGAGAACCACCATCGAACGCGCTCATGTGTACCATTGGTGGAACTGTAGCTTATGTTATGTTGAACTTCAATGTTTCCGTAGTGCTTGCACTGACCATCGGATCACTGGTCGCAGCCATGGTACACGGAACATACGCAACAACTTCATACATGGGCAGATGTTCAAGTCAGAAACGATTCAAACAGATGGTCTATCTTGATGTGCTTCGGTCGCACACTCCCCCGATAATGGGATATTCGTTCATAACAACATTCACTATTCTTGTAGTATCTTATATAATGGTAACTGTTTTTGCTCATCCTTTCCCGCTTCCGCTACTGGCGTTCATATGGGGTATCACCGTTGGTGCTATCGGCTCATCCACAGGTGATGTGCACTATGGCGCAGAACGTGAGTTCCAGGATGTGGAATTCGGTTCCGGCCTAAACACCGCAAACTCCGGTAAGATCGTAAGGAAGGCAGAGTCCGGACTTAGGAGCAGCATGGACAACTCCTGGTTCTGTGCCAAGTTCGGCGGACCTGTGACAGGTATCGCCTTTGGTATGACCGTCTTCCTTAGTGGATGGATCACTACTGTTTTCGATCCTACAAAAGGTCCTGCAGCCGGATGGGAATCTGTTCTCGCAGGAGTGCTCATGGTGCTTATTATGATCATATATAACAGGAAGATCGAAGTCCAGGCAAGGAAAGCATTCGGTCCGTACAAAGAAGATAAAGAGGAAGCAGCATGATCGACATAGCAGGATTAATTGCAGAGAACATAATGTATGTGTTGCTTATCACCCTCGGTGGAGTCCTTGTATCTGTTAGCGTGCACTTTGTGCCTGTGGGCGGTGCACCAGCAGCAATGGCCCAGGCAACTGGTATCGGAACAGGTACTGTGCAACTGGCTGCAGGAGCAGGTCTTACCGGCCTGGTAACAGCAGGCGCGATGATGGGCGTTACTGACAATATTGGACTGGTGCTGGCCTCAGGTGGTGTGGGTGGTATGATCATGATATCAGTCACTATGCTGGTAGGTCAATGGGTCTACTTCTATGGTGTAGGCTGCCCCGCTGCATCAGCAAAGGTAAAATACGACCCCATAACCAAGGACAGGCAGGACCTTTACATATCCCAGGGTACTGAAGGCCATGCGATCCCAACCGTTTCTTTCGTAAGCGGTGTTATCGGAGCAGGGCTCGGTGGACTGGGCGGAGGTCTTGTTTATTATGCACTGCTGAAGATCGGGGAAGTTGCTGCGGGATTGACAGTTAAGGATATCATGAGCACGACTGGCCATGAACTGGTAGGACTTGCCAGTATTTTCGCAGTGGGCATATTCTTCATGAACGCAGTTATCCCATCATACAACATTGGCGGAACCATCGAAGGTTTCCATGACCCGAAGTTCAAGAGATGGCCAAGGGCTGCGATCACCTCACTTGTGGTTACCTTCCTTTGTGCTATCCTGGCAGTTGTCACCTTAGGAGGTATGTAAGATGTCAGCCGGAGGAAGCGGGGAAGCTCATGCAGCTATCCCACAGAATCAGCTAATAGCTTTTGGTATAATCGGAGGCCTTGTAGGAATATATGCAGCATTTTTCCTGGCCAATATAGCCGGAGGCGTATTCTCCTTCATGGGCGCTCTGGGTGCTATATGCGCTACTATATGGGGTGCTGCGGCAGTAAGAAGAGTGGCAAGCTATGGTCTTGGTACCGGTGTACCTTCCATAGGAATGCTGGCACTGGGTATGGGTGTCGTTGCAGCCATGTTCGGACTTGCAGTAGCTGAAGGCTTTGACCTTGCGATAGCAGGCCCAGTGATAGCTGTTGTAGTGGCAGCAATAATTGGTTTCTTGATAGGTATATTTGCTAACAAGGTCCTGAAAATGAACATTCCCGTGATGGAGCAGTCCATGACAGAGATAGCCGCATCGGGGACGATACTGATCATTGGCCTTTCTGTTGCAATGACAGGCACATTCCTGTTCGACGTAGTACTTGAAGATGTCATTACCACAGGCTACATCGCAGTGATCTTCATTGCAGGCGGTATGGCTCTTCTGCACCCGTTCAACGCAAATCTCGGCCCGGATGAAAAGCAGGACCGTACTCTTTACAATGCATTGGAGAAGGGTGCTATTGCAATGATCATAGCAGGCATAGTGGCATTGTCCGTACAGAATGCATCTGTTGGTATGGTTACCGTCCTTATAGGCATATTCCTATGGTATTATGGATTCACAGGATTCTATGCACGGGTAAAGAGAGATGCCTTCAAAGTAGTTGGAACAGGACTGTTGCCATCTGAGGAGGAGTTAGAATGAGCATGGTACATGTTGCACCTGAAGCGCACTTGGTGCTTGATCCATTGACCTCTTTACTGGCAGAGGAACGCCCTGACATTATCCAGTATTCAATGGACCCTATACTGGCAAAGCTTGATGAGCTTGACATGATAGCAGATGATCTGGTGAACTCCCTTGCACCTGACAGACCACTTATGAACGCATTCCACGGCCGTGAGAATACATCCTACATTGCTGGCATATACGGAAATTCGTTCTATGGAATAGTCGTAGGTCTTGGAGTGGCAGGTCTGCTGCTGATAGTAATGTATGTGCTAAGAACTATGGGAGTGATGTGAGATGGCAGATAAAAGAGAACCGGCACCACAGTGGCCTGTACTTAAAGGTGAATATGAAGTCGGAGATGTAAAGAACTGTGTTGCGGTCATCACCCTGGGTTCACACCTGCCGGGCGACCCAATGCTTGCTGCAGGAGCCTGTATCACTGGTCCCTGTAAGACGGAGAACCTGGGTATTGAGAAGGTAGTTGTACACATAATCTCCAACCCCAACATAAGATATCTCATTGTAACCGGTTCCGAGGTCAAAGGACACGTTACCGGAGATGCGATGCTGAAGATGCACCAGAACGGTGTCAAAGATAACAGGATCGTTGGAGCAATAGGTGCTATTCCTTACATAGAGAACCTGACAGCAGAAGCGATAGAAAGGTTCCAGAAACAGGTCGAAGCTATAAACTTCATAGGAACAGAAGATGTCAATGCAATAGTAGCGAAGATCAAAGAATACGCTGCAAAGGACCCGGGAGCCTATGATGCTGAGCCCATGCTCCTTCAGATCGGAGAAGCAGGCGGCGAAGAGAAGGAAGAGGCAGGCGGCCTGAAGCCAATGGCTGCAGAGCTGGCTACTGTAAGAAGCCGTATACTCAGTATCAACAAAGATATGATGAGTATCGGTAACCTCAACAAGTTCCATGCAGGTGTACATGCCGGTAAGGTCGAAGGTATAATGATCGGTATGGGTATTACGCTGACATTACTTGGTCTGCTGCTGGGAGGTAACTAAAATGGCTGAACAGTTAGAATACGATAAAGGGGTTCCTATGGTGATCACACCTCAGATGGGACCTATAGATAACGTTGTAGCAGACATAAGGGCCCGTGCACAGCTCATTGCAAGGAACCAGAAGCTTGATTCCGGAGTGAGCGCAGCAGGGATAGTTGGTTTTGCCGCTGGCTTTATATTTGCCATCCTTATGACAGTAGTTCTTCCATTGATCATCTGGCAGGTGATTTACTAATGACCGACAGAAGCGATAGAATACCAAGCGTTGTCACAGATCCTGCGGATTTTGCTGAAGTGCTGGCGAGGCTTAACAAGATAGACGAGAAAATAGAGTTCGTCCACAGTGAAGTTGCACAGAGGATAGGAAAGAAAGTTGGAAGGGACATTGGAATACTGTATGGAGCCGTTGCTGGAATACTAATATTCCTTGTTTACCTGTCAATAAAACCGTGGTTATTTGGATAAAGAGGTGTACAAATGTTCAGATTTGATAAAAAGCAAGAGGTATACGAGGTAGGCAACGTCAAGTTCGGTGGCCAGCCAGGAGAATACCCAACAGTACTTGTAGGTACGATGTTCTATGCAAGGCACAAGATCGTGTCCGATGAAGATAAAGGCATATTTGACAAGGCGGCTGCAGAGAAACTGTGGCACAACATCCAGGAGATGGGTGCAACCACAGGTAACCCCTACGTCAACCAGATCGTGGGAGAAACCCCTGAAGCGATCAGGAAGTACATCGACTGGTTCGTTGAGCTCGATGATAAGACTCCCTTCCTCATCGACTCCTCAGCGGGCGATGTTCGTGCAGCAGCTGCAAAATACGTTACAGAGATAGGTGTAGCCGACAGGGCGATCTACAACTCCATCAATGCAAGTATCCACCCGGACGAGATCGAAGCAGTAAGGGAAAGTGACATCAACTGTTCTATTGTCCTTGCATTCAATGCAACCGATCCAAGTGTCAAGGGAAAGCTTGAGATCCTTGAGACAGGCGGTACAGGCCAGACGAAGGGAATGCTTGAGATAGCAAAGGAATGCGGTATCACAAAGCCATTGATCGATGTGGCAGCAACGCCACTGGGAGCAGGTTCCGGTGCATCCATGAGAGCTGTCGTAGCGATCAAGGGACACCTCGGACTGCCTGTGGGCGGTGGATACCACAACATGGCATCTGCATGGGACTGGATGAAGAACTACAAGAAGAAGTTCGAAACAAAGGAAGAGAAGCAGGCGATCTACATGCCAGCAGATATAGGTACAAACCTTGTGCCACAGGTACTTGGATCAAACTTCCAGCTTTTCGGTCCTATTGAGAACACTGACAAAGTGTTCCCTGCAACAGCCATGGTAGATATCATGCTCGCAGAAACCGCAAAGGAACTCGGTCTTGAGGTCAAGGACCCCAACCACCCCATATTCAAACTGGTATGATCATACCAGTTTTCATCCTTTTTTTTGACTTAATTCTTCGAACACCTACTCAAAGTGGTTCCATTCTCTTCCAGTTGCCCATAAGATGTTCATTTGGGTTGTAATTGTAACTGTCAGAGAGTATCCTGTCACCCAGGGCGTTCGTCCAGACATCCACATGTCCACGCTCAACATCGATCTCCTTTTCTTCATAAGGATCCCAGCGTCTTTCAAGACCAAGGATGGCTTCACGGCTGAACCTTTCAGATGGGCTTTCCCGATCGGTCTGTGCATTATATGCCGCCCTGTCAGCCTCAAATCGCCTGTTCGACTCTTCCCAGCTACGCATTCTCTGCTCTCTTAACTGATCCTGCATCTGGCTGTATTGTCTTGAAAAAACACCTATCTGCCGAATATTTGCAGTCTGCTGCTGATACGATCCGGTTATAAGGTCCGTTAACTGCCGGACCCATACCTCATTTGGCCGAAGAGAAGCCTTCATCGTTCTGAAAAGGGGCAGATTCTCGTCAAGATGTCCCTCAAGGGCACGAATAGAGCCTGTCTGCATCTGCCAGAAGATGAAATCTCCGGCTATCACCGGAACCTGTTCGTATAAGACTCCGGCATAGAATTCCTCTTCAATAGGATTTTCTGCAATTTCATAGGTTATCCGTACTTTTCCAAACCTCACGTTGGTTGCTGGCATGCAAGGAGCCGAAGCATCTGCAACCATCGGATCATCAGGATGTACCGGACCTCTGAGAACTATCCTGTAAGGCTGCATCTTTTGCCTGAAAGGAGCTATTATGTATTTAAGGAGCGCTTCATCCGGTTGCATGGGTGCAGCAACCTTTGTACTCTGGCTCTGCCAGAATTGCTGGTTCATCACTGCCATAGGGTTGCTCGACCACGTGAACTTCAGGATGGGAAACCCTTCAAATGCCATTAGACCATTGGGGCTGACCACTGCAAAGTTAATATATGCAGGCATATGCATGTCATTTACCCACGTGATCCCACCATAACATGTCCAGTCATCGGGTATGACCATTCGAAATGCTTCGATACCAAACCCTGCATGGTCGATGCACTGGACCTGTCTGTAACCGGTCATTCCGTACACTCCATCGTGGTCTTTTGATGTTACATATCTCTGAACCCCAGCCAAATGAAAACAGGGTGGACCCACTCCCCACCCGTTCACATGCAAGGAGATATTCTCCAATATCTTCCTTACAAGAATGTTTCATCTGCTGCTATTTAAATGTAACCAGTTACTTAGAAAGATTAATATCAGAATGTAATAATGCTGTCTCCATGACAGATGTGATGCTTTTATGGGAAACACCCCTGTTGTTTGAAAAATTGTTCATAGAGTATGGAATTAAATGCCAGAGGGTACCAGCTGAATCCCTTGGTACTCCTTTCCTGCCCCCCTGCAGATGCCTTGTTCTTCCCACAGGTTTTGCCAATCCTGCATATACTTCAACTCTCAAGGGTGTTGTGAGGAACAAGAGCAAGATCGAAAAATTCCTCAAAAATGGAGGAACAGTGCTCATATTCGGACCAATGGTGCCGGAATATGATTATGACTGGCTGCCCATTGAATTGAAATATATACAGGAACAGGGGTCTGGAACTGTGCAGAGGATGGAAGGGTATGAAGAGATCTGTGCCATCGACAGCCATACCACTGAGGTGGAATACGACGGTTACTTTATGGATACAGATGCAAAGGTAGTCCTGAGGGATTCAAGCTACCGCCCAATAATGGTCGTAAAAAACGCAGGTAAGGGCAAGGTCATAGCCTGTTCCATCCACGAGTTCCCATCAAAAGATTTTCTGCAACACATAGTGGAAATATCTTCAAGCTGTAAGATCTGATATTATGAGAACTCTTTTTGCAGCTTGTCGATCTCTTCCTGTGCATCTGCTATTTTAAGTACGAATAATCCAAAACAGGGCTTTATGAACTGGAATATCAGATCCTTGCCCTTTACTCCTACAGGGATCTTATCTGAACCAATAAGTTTCATGCCCTTTATGTTATATCCTCCGGGTACATGGAATACCCTGTCAGAGTTATCCTTTATGTATTTTTCACTCTGCGCAAGGGTAACTCCGCTAGTTAATATCTCATAAGGTATATCTTTTGTACATGATGATCTGGACATGTTTACCACACTTCAAACTATTGTAAGTCCCTTCACCCTTATACCGGACCCGATTATGCTGCCTACTATTTTACCACCCGTGAGCTCAACTGCTTTTGCAGCATCTTTTTGTGACAATATGATCACGAAACCCATTCCCATGTTGAACGTCCTGTACATTTCAAGTTCGTCCACATTACCTTCTCTCTGCAAGAACTTAAAAATATCGTTGGGTTCAATGGGATCGGAAATGTCAAACCCGAGGTTAGTGATCCGTTGAAGCTTTAAGAGGCCGCTTCCGGTGATATGGGCCAGGCCATGAACGTCACATTGCTTAATCACATCAAGTACTTCCATATATATCCTGGTGGGGATCAGGAGCTCTTCACCAATGGTCCTGGAATCGTTGTAAGGGAAAGGATCATCATAAGAATATCCGGACCCTTCGACTATCTTGCGCACCAGGGAATAACCATTACTATGTACTCCACTGCTGGGTATACCTACAATAACGTCACCAACCTGCACCTTTTCACCGGTGATGACCTTCTCTTTTTTCACGGCACCAAGACAGGTGCCTGCAAGGTCAAAACCCTTTACTATGTCCGGGAGAGTAGCTGTCTCACCGCCTACGATGGACATACGGGATAATTCAGCGCCTTTCCTTAATCCTTCTCCTATCTGAGCTGCGAATGACCCGTCATGGGATTCAAGTGCAAGGTAATCTACAAAAGCTATGGGCTCTGCACCAATAGCCAGTATATCATTGACATTCATCGCAATACAGTCTATTCCCACTGTATCCCATTTTTTTATTGCGTTTGCGATGAGGACTTTAGAACCAACTCCATCCGTTGTCATTGCAAGGGCATATTCTCCAAAATCAAGCAGACCTGCATAATGACCGATATTTGTCAGTGGAGCACCCAGGCCTGTACGAACATAGGTCATTTTACTGATAAGAGCTTTGATAGTATTCTCTTCCTGTTTGATATCCACGCCTGATCCTGCATATGTGAGATGCTTTTCATTCATTGGACTACCCCTGTCATTGATTATAGAATTCGCGATGCAACACCCTAACTGCGTTAATAGCGTCCCTTGAGCTCACAACAAAGGAGATATTGTGCTGTGATGAGCCTTGGCTGATCATTATCACATTTATTTTTTCTCTTCCCAGCGTACTGAATACCCTGCCTGAGACGCCGGGAGTGCCATCCATACCTGCGCCTACAACAGCGACCACGCAGATGTCGCTGTCAAAGACAACGTCCCCCACGACATTTCTATTGAATTCGGAGCGTACTGCATTGACAGCTGATTCCAGCTGGTCCTCATCGATCACCAGGGACATATTTGCCTCAGAAGAACCCTGGCTTATCATAATAATGTTCACTCCTGCATTAGCGAGACTTGTGAAAACCCGGGCAGCTGTACCGATAGTACCCATCATGCCAGCGCCACAAATGTTTATAAGGGCAACTTTCTTGATCAGGGTCACCGCTTTTACCACGTCCTGACTTGGTACCTGATCAGCCACTATAAGAGTGCCTTCAAATGAAGGCTCAAAGGTATTTTTCACTCTGACTGGTATTTTGTGTTTTATAGCCGGTTCTATTGTTCTGGGGTGAAGTACCTTGGCACCGAAATACGATAGTTCCATAGCTTCGATGTAAGATACCTGAGCCAGTGGCTTTGCCTCAGGCACTATTTTTGGATCGGAGGTCATTATCCCGTGCACTTCTTTCCATAACCAGATCTCGTCAGCTTTAACAGCTGCTCCGATGATCGAAGCTGAGAAATCAGATCCGCTCCTGCCAAGAGTGGTGATGATACCTGTTTCGTTCTCTGCAATGAAACCAGTGACAACGGTTACTATTGAACAGTTCAGTAAAGGAGACAATCTTTCCTTGATAAGCTCATAGCTTTTTTCAAGGGGGCGTGCGTTCCCATAATTGCTATCAGTGATAATACCGGCCTCTCCACCGGTAAACCATTTGGAATCAATTCCTAAAGACCTGACAGAACCACTAACTATAGGTGCAGCTAACCTTTCCCCGTAAGAAGAAATATAATCAATTGAACGCGGTGTGAGCTCTCCCAGATAACATATGCCTATCAATGCCTTTTCCAGTTCATCTAACCGCAGATCTATTACCTCTATGGTTTCGGAGATAATATCTTCGTCTTCAATTGCAGCATGTATGGCATCATAATGCTTTTTGGTGATGTCCGCTATGAACTCCTTGACCTGAGAAACTTTGCCGTTCTTTGAAACATCTTTTGCTGTGCTCAAAAGACCATCTGTAATGCCACCAAGTGCCGATGTAACTGCAATAATCTCGTCACCTTTTTCATGGAAGCCTTTCAGGAGTGTAGCAACATGGCGGATCTTTTCCCCATTTGCTACCGAAGTACCACCAAATTTCATTACGATTCTCATATTCATATCACATTTTCTGCGGTTATGGATTGCACTATAAAGAAGATGGTGCGATATAAAGATTATGAACCCATTCCAGTAAGATCGCTGTATTTTACCCTTAGCTCAATTTAAAGATCACAATTCCTATCGCTATGATGACCAAGAATAGTATGGGCATGAAATGATCCGTGTTCACACCACTGGTTTTGCTGCTGTTCTGTCCATCTGTGTCTGAGAGCGAGGCATTCTGTGCATCTGCCGTGGTATTGTTACTCTTATTCTCCATAATATAGTTAGTATCATCAGGGACCGACATCAAAGGTTCAGTCTTATTACTTTCGTTCTCTGAGACCTCTTCAGTATGATCTTCTTCCATGTCGGGTCTCTGGGTAACATCTTTGAGGATCACAGTGGAACTGGCAGAAGATTCAAAAAATTTACTCACCCTTGCTATGAATATGGTCCTTACATTGTCATCCACACTTTTGGAGTAACTGAATATATCGTCGATCTCAAGCTCTTCTTTCTTCAGGGATTTACCATTCCTGCTCAGTTCAAGAACTACTGAGTCATCTTCCATGTCACTTGCGTCCAGAGTGTAACCTTCTTCCAGAGAAAGACTTTCTCCCACTTTTACAGACTTTGAAGTATCCAGCAAAAGGAAATCATCATCTTCCTGCTCAGGATCAAGGAACTGTTCGATCTCCACTTCAACATGGATCCCATCATCCTTATCATCAAAATCTACTGGCCTGATCCTGATAACAACATAATCTGTTTCCTCTTCTTCGTCCCCATCCCGTTCTTCTATGGTGATCATGTACTCGAATGGATCATCTTCGTCTCCGAAAGAATCACCGATCTCTATCTCTTCATCTTTGTAGTAGACTTGTACCAATATATCCCCCGAGTCTTCACTGGCATCTATAAGCTTGAAAGAATAACCCTGTTCCAGGTGTACAGTATCACCTGCTGTCAGAGTTTCCTCAGAGTAATAGATCATAGCTTTCTCCTCGGTCGAGCAATACACCGGAAAGGAGAACAGAGACAGTATTATCATTGCACAGATGAACACAAAACGTATATATCCCATAGGAACCACTATCTTAGAAGTTAAAGGACGCTACATGCGATTGCATGCTTGTTTCTTCTATTAGTTGATTAGTCTGTCGGTTTTGAGATCCCGGGTGTGTATCATGAAATATGTAATACTGATCGGAGACGGTATGGCGGATGAACCCATTGCTGAACTGGGAGGAAGTACTGTACTCCAGAAGGCAAGAACGCCCAACATGGACTATATTGCTGCCTATGGAAAAGCAGGACTGGCACAGACCGTTCCGGAAGGTATGCATCCGGGAAGTGATGTTGCGAACATGTCCATTGTAGGATATGATCCGAAAAAGTATTACTCTGGCAGGGCTCCTCTTGAAGCCGCAAGCATGGGTATTGAACTGGATGCTGATGATGTCGCCTTCAGATGTAACCTGATAACCATAGAGGAAGGAATGATCGCTGACTACAGTTCCGGACACATTTCCAGTGACGAGGCCAGGGAACTCATACAAGCCGTAGATGCAGAGTTAGGTAAGGACGGGATCAGCTTCTATCCGGGGATCAGCTACAGACACCTGATGGTAACAAAAAATAACTTTGGTGCTGAAACCACGTGCATTCCACCTCATGACGTGATAGGTGAAAAAAAGGAAGATCACATGCCAAAAGGCAAGGACAGTAAAATATTGGGTGAATTGATAGACGCTTCAATGCCTATCCTTGAGAAGCATCCTGTTAACCTTAAAAGGATAGCAGCAGGTAAGAAGCCGGGTAATTCCATCTGGTTATGGGGACAGGGAGGTGCGCCTGCATTTCCTCTGTTCAAAGATCTGTATGGTAAGACCGGAGCTATCATCTCTGCAGTGGATCTTGTGAAGGGAATAGGGACATACGCAGGTTTCGATGTCATCGATGTGCCCGGAGCAACAGGTTATCTGGATACCAATTACAAGGGAAAGGCCGAGTATGCACTGCAAGCTCTGAAGGATCACGATTTCGTTGTCGTGCATGTGGAAGCGCCTGATGAGGCAGGACACATGGGAGATACAAAGGCCAAGATCCAGGCCATTGAGGATTTTGATGAGCAGGTAGTTGGTACCATATTACATGGTGCAAATGCTATGACCGAAGATGTGACCATCCTGGTAATGCCTGACCATCCGACCCCAGTGCACTTGAGGACACATACCTCCGATCCTATACCTTTTGCTATCTACTCAACGAATGAGAAAAACCCCGACAACGCCACAGCATTCAATGAAGTTGATGTAAGGGCAGGGTCCTATGGAACTGTGTATGCTGCAGATCTGGTAAAGATCATGCTCCAAAGGCATACCTGACATTACAGTATAACTTTTTTCACTAAAAGTCATATTTATATAGCTGTTTGACAATACATTTTATTGGGGTTATGCAGGGAATGGCGAAACCCCAATACTCAAAGGAGTGGATCATATGAGACAAGGTCTTACAAGATGGACACCTTCCGGTATGTCTAAATGGGACCCCTTTGAAGAGATAAGCAGGATGCAGGAACGGCTGAGCCAGCTATTCAGTGAACTGTCGCCTTCAGGCGAAATGAAGACCTTAGACACGCTTTCACCCATGATGGACGTGCAGGATAAGGATAAAGAAATAGTTGTAAAGGCGGACATGCCCGGAGTAGACAAGAAAGATGTAGAGATCGATATTAAGAACAATATGCTCTACATCAATGCAAACACGCATCGCGAAAAGGAAGAAGAGAAGGAAGGATATGTGATGCGTGAACGTGCTTTTTCACGGTTTGCCCGGACCTTCAGCCTGCCTGCGAATGCTGTGGCAGAAGGAGCGAAAGCCAAACTTGAGGATGGCGTTCTGACCATAAACATACCTAAGGCAGAGATAGAGGAAAAGCAGAAGATACTTATCGAATGAGTTGTGGATAAGTTCCAGGGTACGTCCATACACAATGGACGTCCTGTGTCTCTTTTTATGGTTAGTTTTAGAATTACGGCATCAGGGAAATAACCTCGTCATATTTTGCTCAGTCGGGGTAACTATCATCATCGCCGCATCTGTTTATATGTAGATAGGCTTATTTATGCCTAATGACCTGTTAGCATCAGGTGTAATTTTGAGATTCGAGGCTTTTGCAGTGGAAAATATCCCTTTGATCAAAAAAGGGGATGATCTTGCACAGATCATTTGTGAAAGAGCGGATGTCCTTGACGGGGATGTTATAATTATAGCTTCCACTATTGTTGGGAAAGCTGAAGGAAGGACTTTTTCCCTGGAAGGCATCATTCCTGGCGCGGAGGCTGTAGAATTCTCCAAACATATACGGTTCACTCCAACATTTATACAGGCGGTTCTGGAAAGGAGCAGGGAATGCCTGATCCCTTCACCAGTATTGCTTGTGGAAATGAAGAACGGCCATATATGCATCAATGCAGGTATCGATGAATCCAATGTTGAAGGTGAAATGCTTCTGGAGCTTCCGGCGGATCCGGATGCAAGCGCTGAATGTATTGGGAAGGGGATCGAAAGTTACACAGGTACGCAGATCAGTGTGATAATTACCGATACAAACGGCAGAGCGTTCAAGCGGGGACAAACAGGAGTTGCCGTAGGCGTCTATCGCATCCATCCTCTTAAAGACTGGAGGGGACAAAAAGATCTGTTCGGGAAAGAACTTAAGATCACAGAAGAAGCAGTCGCTGATGAGATCGCAGGGGCTTCGAACCTGCTTATGGGCGAAGGTAACGGCGGATGTCCTGTGGTGATCATACGTGGCCTGAAATTAAGGTCCAACGAAAGTACTTCCGTAAATGAAATGTACAGGACGGATGAAGAAGATCTTATCAAAAAAAGTCTCAGATATCTAAGGGACAGAGGATAGGGGCATATTCACCAATTCCACCCCGGCCTCAGCAAAGAACTCAATTGAATCCTTGTCAGGATAGGATTGCAGGAACACAACTCTTTTGATATTTGAGTTGATGATCATCTTGGCACACAGGATGCATGGCTGATGTGTGCAGTACAGGGTTGCCGAATCTATGCTCACACCGTACAGTGCTGCCTGGATGATAGCATTCTGTTCTGCATGCACTGCCCTGCATTTCTCATGGCGCGTGCCTGATTCTATGTTGTTCTGTTGTCTGATACAGCCAATGTCAAGACAATGCGCCATGTTCCTGGGAGCACCATTATATCCCGTTGAAAGTATTCTTTTATCTTTGACGATCACGGCACCGACCTGATTTCTCAGGCATGTTGATCTTTTCGCCACTACGGTAGCGATCTCAAGGAAATATTCATCTAATCCGGGCCTCTCTTTCATCGAGTTATAAAAATAGCAAGTAGTATATATAAGTTGTAGTGTATGTTGGAAACGAAATATAAATATCAATTTCCATCATCCTTACACTCTTGGAGCATCAGAAGATGAGTCTATCTCTTACGGAAAAACTGGATTCGTTCGTAAGGAAGCACAACGACAGGCAATTGCTGATCTTGCCTGTTGCTACTTTCCTTATAGCCGTATTAATCATTGCCTTCACCTTAGCCACGACAGGAGCACCGGTTAAACTGGGCATGGAATTCAAAGGCGGTACGATGGTTTCCCTGACCACCGAAACGCCAGCAGATTCGCTTAAAGAAAAATATTCCACTTATCCTCTAACAGATGTACGACAAACAGGTTCAAGGACGGTCATGCAATTTGGTCCCATGTCCGGTGAAGAACAACTTAGTCTCACTGAAGATGTTACAAATACTTATGAAAATGTGGAGATCCGGCAGATAGGTCCTGTCTATGGAAAAGATCTGCAGAAACAGGCAATTAAAGCAGTGATATTCTCATTCGTTGGTATGGCACTGGTAGTATTCATAATCTTCAGGACCTTTATACCTTCAGTTGCTGTTGTGGTATCTGCTTTTTGTGATATCATTATCGCTGCGGCTTTTATGAATGTAGCAAGTATCGAGCTATCTCTGGGTACTGTAGCGGCTCTGCTTATGCTTATAGGTTATTCGGTGGATAGTGATATATTGCTCACTACCAGGGTGCTTAAAAGAAGAGGAGAAGTCGAAGAAAACATAACAAATGCTATGGGTACTGGTATAACAATGACCACCACTACTCTTGCAGCCTTGATAGTGATGTATTTCTTGACCACATATTCTTATTTGATCATACCTTCCTTTTCCCAGATCAATCTGCTTTCGGATATCTCTATTGTACTCATATTCGGACTCTTGGCTGATATTATGAATACCTGGCTGACGAACGTTTCCGTTCTGCGCTGGTA
This sequence comes from Methanomethylovorans sp., assembly GCF_050177135.1. Taxonomy (NCBI): domain Archaea; kingdom Methanobacteriati; phylum Methanobacteriota; class Methanomicrobia; order Methanosarcinales; family Methanosarcinaceae; genus Methanomethylovorans; species Methanomethylovorans sp. Next base: position 5,838 of record NZ_JBFXHJ010000022.1, on the reverse strand, counting down.
CGTTCAAAAAGAAGGAACAAAAATAGCAAGGAGGAGAAGAGCATGAGAGAAGATGAAGAACCTAAGAGTATATTCAAGGATCTAAGAGTAATAATCTTCATAATTGCTCTTCTGGGATCGATAGCTTTCATTCACCCCGGATATAACTCTGCAGATGGATTTACGACGAACCTCAAATATGGACTGGACCTGGAGGGTGGTTCATGGTTACAGGTTAAGCTTCAGGGGGCAATGGTGCAGGTCGATGCGAACACAGACATGCTTCTGAAAAAACTCGTAGAACCGGTAGTAAGTAACACGATCGAGATCACAGGTACAACAGCCGCTGTCAATGGCCAGGGACAAACCCAAACCCAGAGTATCACTTTCACGACTCCGGGCACCATTACAAATGCTCAGATGGATCTTTTGGGACTAGGTGAATACACCATCAGTAAACAAAACGATCTTACACAGGTAAAACTAACCACATCTAAAGAAACACTTATAGAAGCCTACCTCACCAACTCGTTGAAGGCTGAGATCGTTCCGATGATCATGACGGATGGAGTAGAATATGAGATAAGGACTGCTGTCACAGAGCAGCAGATCGAAGCTCTTATGAATGCTGTGGGCGGTTCCATTCTGAAAAATGCTGATGGCAGTTCGCGATACAAAGACGGAGTGAGAACAGAAACCCGCGATCTTACTAAAACCATCCTTAGTGAAAAGATGAATTCTCTTGGACTTAAGGACATACCTGTAAAGACAGTAGGTGATGAGTACATCCTCATCGACTTTGCGGGAATTGACCTGGCAACTGCAAGGGAGATCGCAGAAAAACCCGGCAAGTTCGAGATACGCATCCAGACCATAGGCAACGAAACAAAGCATGTGATATATGGTGAAGACATAGAAAGTGTAGGGATCGTTGGTTATAATGAGGAGGATGGGATGTGGTCTACGCCCTTCACTCTCAACGAAGCGGGAGCACTGGCCCTGCAAAAAGCAGCTATCGAGGCAGGAGCTACCACCAGCCCAATGGAGCACAATCTGGTAATGTTACTCGACGGTAATGAAGTGTACAGTGCGCCTCTGAGCTACTCTGCCGCTCAGCAATTGGGAATAGGTCCGATCTATTCCTGGCAATCTTCCACAGGCACCGGAGATGAGGGGAAGGCACAGGCACAGCAGCTTCAGATACATTTGAGAGCCGGAGCTCTTCCAGTCAATGTGGAGATCATGGGTGCAGGTCATGTAGACGCCGCATTGGGAACGCAATTTAAGAAAGAATCTGTGCTCGCAGGGTTGATAGCCCTGATGGCAGTGGCCTTAGTGGTGTACAGGAAATATCACCAAAAGGAAATACTAATACCTATGGTAGGCACTTCTTTAAGTGAAATAATAATGATATTGGGTGTCGCCTCTGCGATAGGCTGGCAACTTGATCTGCCAAGCATTGCAGGTATTATCGCTGCTATCGGTACAGGCATTGATCACCTTGTTATCATCACTGACGAAGTGTTGTACGAAGGAAAATTACCTCCCACAAAGGTCTACCTTTCCAGGATAACAAAGGCATTTAGCATAATACTGGCTGCAGCAGCAACTACTGTTATTGCCATGGGTCCTTTGGTATTGATGGGATTCGGGTCCCTGAAAGGGTTTGCCATTACCACTATAATAGGTGTGTTCATAGGTGTGGTAATAGCAAGACCAGTCTACGGGAAGCTGATAAACGAAGTATTGAAAGGTAAAAGTGAGGGTCAGGCCTGATAACGCAAGCAAGTACAAAAGACCTCTGGACCGTGAAATATAGACCTTCAAGGCTTGAGGAGATCATAGGTAATGAAGAGTCTGTGAATACGCTTCACAGACTTGCATTATCCCGTAATGTTCCACACTTGTTATTGTATGGACCGGCAAATTCCGGAAAAGCCACGGCTGCCTTTGCTCTGGCACACGAACTGTATGGGGAAGGTTTTGAAAGGAATTTCACCTACTTCAATGCATCTGATTTCTTTGACAAAGGTAAAAGTTATCTGGTACGGGACAAGAGATTCACACGTATACTGGGTACCGATGACCCCAGGAAGATCCAGAAAAGTGTGATATCCATCTTCAAGGAAATAATCAATGAATATGCAAGTATGGCACCAATAGATTCGGACTATAAGGTCATATTCATAGATAGCTCCGAAACTCTTGATGTGAATGCACAGCATGCATTAAGACGCATGATGGAAAAATACACGGCAACATGCAGGTTCATTCTTTCAACCACTCAGCCTTCAAGATTGATAGCGCCTCTGCGTTCAAGGGGCTTACAGCTTTTTTTCAGGCATGTATCAGATGAAAAACTGGGCAATTTCATAAAGCATATATCTGAAACAGAAGGCTTTCCTGTCACCGAGGATGGTATACAGGCATTGTTGTATCACTCACGAGGCAACGTGGCAATTTCACTTGATACATTACAGGTAGCAGTTATTCTCTCCCATGGTGAACCAATAGGAACTCAGGCTATATATGATGCTGCTGTCAGGGAAGAAGTAGGTGAAATAAGATTGCTCTTCGAGGCCGCCACGGTCGGCAATATAATGGAGGCCAGGAAGATCATAGACCGGATGTTGATAGATAATGGTTTTACTGGCTATGAGATACTCGAACGTCTTCACAGGACCGTGGTGGGGTCTGGAGAACCTGAACACAGGATCGCAAGGTGGACCATTAAGATAGCCGATGCTAACTTTAAAATGATGCAGGCTGCTAATGACAGAATACAACTTGAAGCTCTGGTGGCAGATTTCTGCAACTGATACAGAATAGTAATTATGGATGAGAACAGTGAATTCACTCTGGCCTGCCGCGAACTTCTGGAAAAAGTACTCAGCGGGGAAATACGGGACCCTGACCAGCTGGTCCAGGCAAAGAAACTGGTAAGCAAACATCACAAACTCTCTTCTCTGCCTACAAATGCAGATATTATCATCTCCGGGAACGAAGAAGAGCAGCTTTTAGTAAGAGAGTTCCTTCGGAAAAAGCCTGTACGCACCATCTCAGGTGTCGCAGTAATAGCAGCGATGACTTCGCCTGCTCCATGCCCACATGGAACATGTGTCCCCTGTCCCGGAGGTCCTGCTTCTTCTTTTTCTTCGCCTCAAAGCTATATGGGACAGGAGCCCTCGACAATGCGTGCTATCCAGTGTGAGTACGATCCCTACAGGATAACCACTGCCCGCCTTGAACAATTAAAACAGATCGGACATGACATAGGTAAAGCTGAATTGATCATAATGGGTGGGACATATTCAGCTCGCACTTTGGACTATCAGGAATGGTACGTAAAAAAGTGTCTTGAAGCCATGAATGACTTTTTTGATGCGGAATGGCGGGAACATGTCCATGTTATTGGTAAGGAGTGCCCTTACATCACTCTTGAGGAGGTGCAGAAGGCAAATGAAACCTCAAGGGTCCGCAATGTGGGTATGACATTTGAAACACGGCCGGATTGGGCTAAAGAAGAACATATAGACATATTGTTAAAATTAGGTGCCACCAAAGTTGAGATAGGAGTTCAAAGCACTTATGATTTCGTACTTTCCAGGATCAACCGCGGGCATACTGTTGCCGATACGATTGAAGCTAACAGGGTCCTGAGAGACAGTGCCCTTAAAGTGGGTTTTCATATGATGCCACATCTTCCGGGCATGGACATTGACGGGGATATACGTAATTTCAAAAGACTGTTCAAAGATAGCAGGTTCAGGCCAGATTACCTGAAAATATATCCGACACTTGTCACAGAGGGAACGGAACTTCAGAGGATGTGGCAGAATGGGGAATATGAAGCTCTTACAGATGAAAATGCTGTTGAATTGCTCTCCCGTATAAAGGCATTTCTGCCGAAGTGGGTAAGATTGCAGAGGATACAGAGAGATATTCCTGCTCATCAGATACTTGCAGGTACCCGCAAAAGTAATATCAGACAGCTTGCTAAAAGCATGCTGGAAGAACATGGTGGTTCATGCCGGTGTATCCGCTGCCGGGAGGTAGGTCACAATATTCTTAAAGGGATCATGCCTGATCCTGAGAACATTACACTCACAGTAGAAAAATACGATTGCTGCGGTGGCGTGGAACATTTTATATCTTTCGAAGATGTACGATCGGACATCCTGATAGGTTTTCTGAGATTAAGGTTCCCTCATAACCCTCACAGGCTTGAGCTGCAGAATTCAGCTCTGGTAAGGGAATTGCATGTATATGGATCCATGGTCCCAGTAGGTGAAAATGCAAAAAACTGTGATTGGCAACATAGAGGATACGGAGCAGAATTGCTGAACTGTGCAGAAGAAGTGACAAAGGATGCGGGCTTTGAGAAAATATCGGTTATAAGTGGTATTGGGGCAAGGGAATATTATCGCAGACGGGGCTATCTTTTGGATGGCGTCTATATGTCTAAGTGGTTTTAGATACATTTTTTACCAATGCATGCTAATGGGTCATGGACAATAATGAGAAGTGATCAGATAGAGAACATGTCGGAAAAAGAGATTCTGGGGCAGATCCTTGAAATACTGATAAGTTTAGATCAGAAAATAGACCGGATGGTTCCCAGAGGCATATCTGTAACCAAAACACATTCAACAGACGATCAAAAAGCAGATCACCCGGGTGGTCTGGATGTAATGACATTGCTTTCCCTGCCGGAACATTTGAGGACCACTGCAACGGTATTATTTGAGAGAGGAGCGGCTACTGCTGAAGATATATCAAAGGTCACACATAAGGAAAGAGCTGTCGAAAGTGGCTACCTTAATCAGCTTGTAAGGATGAGGCATGTGAAAAAATACCGCACAGGCAGAAAGGTATATTTTTGCATCAGTGAGGATAAGAAAGCTGACTGACGAATAACATAGGCTTTTTTAAGATGGGTGATGATGTGGGGATAACTGTAGCTGTACATTCGGCTAAAGGAGGAACAGGAAAGACATGTATATCGACGAACCTTGCAGCTTTATTAGCTTGTGAAGGTTATAATGTTTGTCTTCTGGATATGGACCTAAAGGCACCGTGTCTGTGCACTTTCTTTAATAAATATCCAAAATGGTGGCTTAATGAATATCTTGATGGTAACTGCAACATCGATAGTATAATGAATGAGATCGGTCCCCAATTGGGTACGAAGGGCCATTTTGTAATAGGTTGTTCCAATCCCGATATTACAGCGGTTAGAAAAGTTTCCAATGTTGACCGAAAGTGGCAGGCAAATGCACTGAAATTGCTTCTGGCTGCAAAAAGATCTCTATTTGAGAAAGGTATCGATGTATTGATCTTAGACACAGGACCGGGCATAGAGTTCGAATCTGTGAATGCTATTGCTGTAGCAGATCTCGTATTGTCTGTCATGAAACCTGACAAGATAAGTTATGTGTGCACCGAGCAACTTGTGAAAGGCGTTTATATGACACTTGAAAAGAAATGTTATCTGGTGGAGAACATGAGTCACAAGTTACCTCTTGAGCTGGCCAAAAAAGAGCAAATTTTTGGGATACCTGTCATTGCATCAATACCCTGTATGTGCGACATTCCCCATAAAAATGACACCTGTATAATCAGTTTAACGTATCCCGACCACATATTTACAGCTTCAGTAAAAAAAATATGCCAGACTATAGAAGAGCACATACTAAAATAGGATCTATATTTTTTCTTGCTTATGCAGGATATTCTTTACTTCTATCTGTATATATTCTTCAATCGCTCCTTCTTTTATTTCCTGGGCCCTGTTCTCAAACGTATTTTAAATGTAAAAAGTGAATATTGTGTATATGTGTATTACACTTGGGAGAAAAC